>CALAEC010000315.1 GCA_937890785.1 uncultured Actinomycetes bacterium | reverse complement strand
CAAGGGACGCCGCCCGGCGGAAAGGAGGAGCGATGAAGTACGCGATCCTGATCTACGGCGACGAGACGGCCGGGGCCGACGCGTCGCCGGAGGAACAGAAGGCGGTCCTGGACGGGTGGTGGGTGTACGAGGGCGAGCTCCAGAAACTGCCTGGCCTGCGCCTGGCCGGCGAAGCGCTCCAGCCCACGGCCTTGGCAACCTCCGTCCGGTTCAAGGGAGGAAAGGCCACGACCACCGATGGGCCGTTCGCCGAGACCAAGGAACAGCTCGGCGGGTTCTACCTGCTCGAGGTCAAGGACCTCGACGAAGCACTGGAGTGGGCCAAGAAGGTCCCCGTTCAGGAGGGGACCATGGAGGTCCGGCCCGTCCAGGAGTTCGAGGCGCCACAGTAATCGAGTGTCGAATCTTGGCCAGGCGTTCGTCGTCCGGATTGAGGTACGCCGCGAGAGAAAGGGAGGGACAGATGCCGAAATTCTTGCTGACGATCTACGGTGACGAGGCCGCGCAGGGGCAGGCGTCGCCGGAGGAGATCCAGAAGGTCGCACAGGCCTACACCGACGTGACCGATGAGATGCGGTCCTCTGGGGTCTTCGCGGCCGGCGAGGGGATCGAGCCCACCCCCGCGGCCAAGACCGTGCGGGTGCGGGAGGGCAAGACCATGACGTCCGACGGTCCCTTCGCGGAGACGAAGGAGCAGCTGAACGGGTTCTACCTCCTGGAGACCAAGGACCAGGACGAGGCCATCACATGGGCGGCGAAGATTCCGGGAGCGGCCGTGGGCTCGGTCGAGGTTCGCCCGGTCCTCACCTACCCGGAGGCGTAGCCGAAGCCACCGCGCGGGGGGTCGTCGACCGTCTGTTCCGCCAGGAGTCGGGGCGGGCGGTCGCGACCCTCATCCGCGTGCTCGGTGACTTCGACCTGGCCGAGGAGGCGGTCCAGGACGCCTTCGCGGTGGCCCTGGAGCGGTGGCCGACCCTGGGCCTGCCCGACAACCCCGCTGCGTGGATCACCACCACCGCCCGCAACCGGGCCATCGATCGACTCCGCCGGGACCGGCGCCTGGCCGAGCGGACGGAGACCCTCCGGCGGCTGGCCGCCCTCGAGGCCATGGGAGAGCCGGTGAGCGACAGCGCCATCCCCGACGAGCGGCTCAGGCTGATCTTCACGTGCTGCCACCCGGCGCTGGCGATCGACGCCCAGGTGGCTCTGACGCTCCGGACCCTGGGCGGCCTGACCACTCCGGAGATCGCCCGGGCGTTCCTGGTTCCGGAGGCCACCATGGCCCAGCGGCTGGTCCGGGCGAAACGCAAGATCCGCGACGCTCGGATCCCCTACCGTGTCCCCCCGGATCACGCCCTCCCCGAGCGGGTCGACGCCGTGCTGGCCGTCCTCTACCTGGTGTTCAACGAGGGGTACTCCGCTACCGGAGGCGACGCGCTGGTCCGTCGGGAGCTGAGTGCGGAGGCGATCCGGCTCGGCCGGGTGCTGGCGACGCTGATGCCCGACGAGCCGGAGGTCCTCGGCCTCCTGGCGCTGATGCTGCTCCAGGACTCCCGCCGAGAGGCCCGGGTCTCGCCGGCCGGCGAGCTGGTGCTGCTCGAGGAGCAGGACCGGTCCCGGTGGGACCGAGCCGAGATCGAGGAAGGCTCTGCCCTGGTGGACCGGGCCCTCCGCGTCGGCCGGCCCGGGCCGTACCAGCTCCAGGCCGCCATCGCCGCGCTCCACGGGGCCGCCGGGCGTCCGGAGGACACCGACTGGCGCCAGATCGCGCTGCTGTACGGCCGGCTGGCCGAGATCCGGCCGACCCCGGTGGTGGAGCTGAACCGTGCGGCGGCCGTGGCCATGGCTGAGGGGCCGGAGCGAGGCCTGGAGCTGATGGCGCCGCTGGCGCCGGCGCTGGAGCACTACCACCTCTTCCACGCCGCCCGGGCCGATCTCCTTCGGAGGCTCGGCCGGCACGACGAGTCGGCGGCAGCGTACCGACGAGCGCTGGCGCTGGTGTCGAACGACGTGGAGCGACGGTTCCTGGAGCGGCGGCTCCGGGCCTAGGCGGTGGCGGCGGTCCGCGCGGTCTCGTCGTCGGTGGCGACGGCCGCCGGGAGGACGAAGCCGAACGTCGATCCGACGCCTTCCTCGCTGTCGATCTCGAGCTCGCTGTCGTGGAGCTTGAGGATCTCCCTGACCACGGCCAGGCCGAGGCCCGTCCCCCTGGTTCGGCGGGTGTTGGGATCGCCACCCCGGAAGAACCGGTCGCCCAGGTAGCGCAGCTCCTTCCTCGGAATCCCCGGCCCGTCGTCGCTCACGACGATCTCCACCGCGTCGCCGCGGCGGTGGGCGGTGACCCGGATCGCGGTGCCGTCGGGGGTGTGTTTGACCGCGTTCGACAGGAGGTTCTCCATGACCCGCTCCAGGAGGAGCGAGTCCGCCGCGGCGAGGACGCCGTCTTCGACCTCGACGCTGGTCGGGTGGGCCTCGAGGAGGGTCCCCAGCCGTTGCACGATCCGCTCCACGAACGGCTGTAGCTCGATCGCCTCGACGTTGACGTCCAGCCGGCCGGCCTCGAGCCGGGAGAAATCCAGGAGCGTGGTGATGATTTGGTGGAGCGCGCCCGCGTTCGCGTTCAGCCGGGACAGCAGCTGCCGCTTGGTGTCGTCGTCGAGGTTCTCCCACTGCTGCTCGAGCGTGAGCCCCATCCCCTCGATCGTCGTCAGCGGCGTCCGGAGCTCGTGCGAGACGTTCGACAGGAAATCGCTCTTCAGCCGGTCGAGCTCGGCCAGCCGCTGGACGGCGCGATGCTCGTCCTCGAACCGCTGGGCGTTCTCCAGCGCGCGACCGGCCAGCGCGGCCAGGAGCTCGAAGGCCTCGACGTCCTCCTCGGTGATCACGCGCCGTTCGTGGGTCCCGGCCACCAGGGCCGCGTCGAGGCGTCCCTGCACCCACACCGGTGTGCCGAGTGCGGCGTGGAACCCTCGGTCGCGCAACATGGGGATCGCGTTCGGGTGCGTCGAGTAGTCGTCGATCACCACGGTGGCGCCTCGCTCGCGGATCTGGCCTGGGAGTCCCGCTGTGGCGGGATGGGTGGAGTCACGGTACTCGTCGGGGAGGCCGCTGGCGAAGGCGACCTGGAACCGCTCGCCGGCGTCATCGAACACCGCCAGGTTCGCGGCCTCGAATCCCAGGGCGGTGGCCCCGCCGACCACCGCCTCGAGCACCTGCTCGGTGTCGAGGGAGCTCACGCTCCGGCCGGCGCGGGCCACGACCTCGAGGAGCCGGGCCCGGCGTTCGGACTCGGATCGGGCGTCAACGTGGGCCCGCATCTGCTTGCCGAGCTCGCGGGAGAGGAAGCCGGACAGGAACGCCAGCGCGCCGAGTGCCGTCAGCTGGAGGAAGACCCGAGCCGGCGTCACGCCCCATCCGGCCAGCCGGAGCGCGACCAGGTACGCGGCCACGGTGTAGCCGAGGAACACGATCTGGACCCGGATCGGATAGGCGATGGCCCCGAACACCGTGGTCAGCCCGTAGAGGAGGACGATGGGGGAGCTCCCCCCACCGTTCACCGCGATGCCGGCGCTGATCATCATGATGTAGGTGGTGTTCCAGGCGTAGAAGAGGAGTTTGCCGCGGCCGCTGGAGAGGATCGCGTCCCAGGGGACCAGCGCGGCGCCCAGGCCGGTGCTCGCCGCCACCACCAACAGGAGGGCCATGGCGGAGGGGTTCGGCCCGGACCCGGGCAGCATCAGGGAGACGGCCAGGGCCGCCACCACCAGGAACGTGGACCACACGGTGACCCGGACCGTCCGCAGGAGGAACGTGACGAGGACGTCGTCCTCGGCCTTCATCACCTGCTTGTATCGGTCGGATGGGGGACGGCGTTGAGCCGCGGCGGTAGGGTCGGGCCGTGAGTGACGAGGAGCTGATGCGGCTGGCCCTCGAGCAGGCCCGACGGTCGGAGGGGTGGGGCGACGTGCCCATCGGAGCCGTGGTGGCCCGGGGGGACGAGGTCCTGGCCCAGGCCGGGAACGAGCGGGAGCGCCGGGGCGACCCCACCGCCCACGCCGAGATCCTGGTGCTCCGCGAGGCCGCGGAACGGGTCGGGTCGTGGCACCTCGAGGGGTGCACGCTGTTCGTGACTCTGGAGCCCTGCGCGATGTGCGCCGGGGCGGCGGTGCTGGCCCGGATCGACCGGCTGGTGGTGGGGGCGGCCGACCCGAAGGCGGGGTTCGCGGGGTCACTGGGAGACCTGGTCCGGGATCCGCGGCTCAATCACCGGGTCGAGGTCACCGAAGGGGTCCTGGCCGGGGAGTCGGCCGAGCTCCTTCGAGGGTTCTTCGCCTCCCGGAGGGCGACTTAGCCCGTTGCTACACTGGTCCCGGAGGCGTGCCGGAGCGGCCGAACGGGACCGCCTCGAAAGCGGTTAGGGGTCGAGAGGCCTCTCGTGCGTTCAAATCGCACCGCCTCCGCTCAGGAGGCATGCCGGAGCGGCCGAACGGGCGCGCCTGGAGAGCGCGTAGGCCCGGGAACGGGCCTCGAAGGTTCAAATCCTTCTGCCTCCGCCCTGTCATGTGTCGGGGCATCGTGGACGGATGTCCCGGTGCATCGTGGACACTCTCTCACTCCCTCGGCTGGTAGTCGCGTGTCGGGTCGAGGGTCAGGTGACGTAGGAGCTCGCCCTTCTCCGAGACGATCCGCACGTCCAGCCCATCGATCAGCATGATCACCCGGACCCCCTTGTAGAGGCGCCCCACCCCGACGTGGTGGAGACGGCTGCGGTGGCGAAGGGTGACCCGTCCCACCTTGTCGATGCGGTCCCGCCGTACCCGCACCCCAGCACCAACGACGAGCCTGGGCCCTGACGGCCTCGCCTTGTCCCGGGCCTCCCACGCCGCCTTGGGGGTCCGCCGGCCGATCCCCCGGTGGGGCCGCACATCGTTGTAGTAGGCCACGAACCGGTCCAGTTGGGCCTGGAGCTCGCCGATCGACGCGGCAGGGCGCTGGGCAGCGAGGAACCGCTTCATGGTCTGGTGGAACCGCTCCACCTTGCCGCAGGTCTGGGGGTGGTAGGGCCGGGAATGGCGGAAGGCGATGCCGAGGGCCAGCAGCTCGGTCTGCATGGCGTTGGGGCCGCCCCGGTGCCAGGTGGTGTAGACGCATCCGTTGTCGGTGAGGAGGGCGGCCGGGAAACCCCAGCGTGCGCCGGCTTCCCGGAACAGGGAGAGCACCTTGGGCGCGGTAGCCGTGTTCATCACCCTGTTCCCCACGGCCAGGCGGGAGTGGTCGTCGATGACGTTGCAGATCTCGACCTCGGTGCGGTCTGCGAGCCTCCAGTGGGTGACGTCGGACTGCCACCGCTCGTTGGGAAGGTTGGCCTCGAAGCGGACCCAGGAGCTGCGGGGGCGCTTGTGGGGCTGGGGGGTGACGAAGCCCCGGCGCCGCAGCACCCGCCAGATCGTGGTGACCGAGGGGACCTCGCTCCGGCGCAGGAGCAGGTGGGAGCGGATGGTCTCCGCCCCCGCATCGAGGCCCTGGTCGGAGAGCTCCTTGCGGAGCCTGACGAT
>CALAEC010000314.1 GCA_937890785.1 uncultured Actinomycetes bacterium | reverse complement strand
GAGTTCGGCACGTTCCAGGACGCGCTCGAGGCCTTCTGCGACGTGCTGTCCTGAGCGCCTCGCCCTGATCGGGCGGCGGGGTAGGCTGGCCTCGCCATGGCCGTCGTCCGCGTGCTGGCGTTCCTCGCCGGGGCGGCTGTGGTTCTGGCCACCTTCGGCTCGGCGGTGCGCACGGTGGTCATCCCACGGGCCATCCCGTCCCGGCTGACCGGGTTCGTCTTCTTCGAGATGCGGCGGATCTTCCGGCTGCGAGCCCGTCCCGGCGCGCCGTACGAGAAGCGCGACCGGATCATGTCGCTGTACGCCCCGGTCAGCCTGCTGGTGCTCCTGCTGACCTGGATCTCCATCGTGATCCTCGGGTACACCGCGATGTATTGGGGCCTCGGGGAGTGGACGCCGCGGGAGGCCTTCATCCTGTCCGGCTCGGCCGTGCTCACGCTCGGGTTCGCGGAACCGACGGATCTTCCCAGCTCGGTGCTGGTATTCACCGAGGCGGCGCTGGGGCTGATCCTCCTGGCCCTGCTGATCACGTACCTGCCGTCGATCTACGGCGTGTTCTCCCGCCGCGAGAACATGGTCGCAGGGATGGAGCTCCGGGGTGGGTCGCCGCCATCGGCCGTCGAGGTCCTGGGCCGTAGCTGGCGCGTCGATCGCTTCGCCAAGCTGTCGATCCTGTGGCGGCGCGGCGAGCAGTGGTTCCTGGAGCTGCAGGAGACCCACACCTCGTTCCCGGCGGTGGTGTTCTTCCGCTCCCCGCTGCCGGACCACTCCTGGGTGACCTCGGCCGGGGTGATCCTCGACTCGGCCTCGATCCTCCTGTCGGCGGTCGATCGCCCTCGCGACGGGGACGCCGCGTACTGCATCCGAGCCGGCTACCTGGCGCTCCGGAGGATCGCCGACGTCTTCGGGATCCCCTACGACCCGGAGCCTCGTCCGGACGACCCGATCGCGATCGAGCGTGACGAGTTCGACGACGCCTGCGCCGAGCTCGCCGAGCAGGGCATCCCGATCAGGGCCGACTCGGACCAGGCCTGGCGCGACTTCGCGGGCTGGCGCGTCAACTACGACCGGGTGCTGATCGGGCTGGCCGGGCTGACCATGGCCCCGTACGCGCCATGGTCGTCGGACAGATCGGTGCGGGACTGGCGTCCTCGGGGATCGATCCGGGAGCTGCGCCGGAGCCAGCCGGCGCGCTAGAGGACCGCGTCGGCGAGCCGGTCGACCTGGTCGAGGCTCGCCACGGTGGGGTCGAGGATCAGCTCGTCGACCCCGGCGTCCTCGAAGCGGCGGGCGGTGGCCCGGACGTCATCGGGCGTGCGCGGCGCGGAGTCGGCGATCCCCTGGGCCCAGTCGCCGAGGTAGCCGTAGTAGTCGAGGAGGGCCGCCCTCGAGGCCTCCACCGACTCGTCGCCGAGCGAGAAGTAGGAGAGGGCCACGATCCGGGGCTCGCCCTGGCGACCGCCGTCCTTCCAGGCTCGGCGGACGCGCTCGGCGAACGGGCCCACCTGATCCGGGGCGCTCCCGCCGGCCGTCCATCCATCGCCCCACCTGACGACGCGGTCGAGAACGATGTCGGCCGTGCCGCCGATCAGGATGGGGACCGAGTCCCGGACCGGCTGGGGTGTGGGCGGCTTGGGACACCCGCCCACGAGCTCCCCCCGCCAGGCGCCCTGCATCAGCTCGAGGTCCTGCTCGAATCGCCTGCCGCGATCCTCGAAGCCGCGTTCGCTGGCCACGAAGTCGTCGCGACGCGTGCCCACCCCGAGCCCGAGCGTCAGGCGGCCGCCGGAGAGCTGATCGACGCTGGCCGCCTCCTTGGCCAGGAGGATCGGGCTCCTGGTCGGCGACAGCAGGATGTTCGTCATCAGGCCGACCCGCTCGGTGACCGCTCCCGCCGCGGCCAGCGTCACCAGCGACTCGTAGCTGGGGTAGGCGATGCGGTCGATCGTGGCCAGGGCGGAGAACCCCCGGGCCTCGGCACGGGCGGCCCAGTCGACCAGGAGCCGGCCGGGGGCGCCGGGGACGGTATTGGGAAGCCCGATGCCGATCTGCATCATGGGGGCAGAACCTGCGCCGCCTTGAGCTATTCCCGCTCGCGCGCTCGCTGGACCCGTTCGGGCGTGCCCCTCGGGGGGCCCTTCGACATGTCGGTGGTGGATACGGACTCCGAGATCACCTCGAGGGCCTCGCCCACGGCGCGCTCGGACGCGTCGGCCTGAGCCACGTCGCCGAGCGACAGGATGCCGACGAGCTCGCCGCTCTTGACCACGGGGAGCCGGCGGATCCGGTGCTCGGCCATCATCGAACGGGCCTCGGACAGCTTCGTGTCGGGGGTCACCGTGATCGTTGCGGTGGTGGCGATGTCCTCCAGACGGACGTCGAGGGGGTCCTTCCGTTCGGCCAGGACCCGCACCACCAGGTCGCGGTCGGTCACCAGGCCCAGCAGCCGGCCTTCCTCTGCCACCGGGATCACCCCGGTGTCGAACTGCTTCATCATCGCCGCGGCGTCGGCGGCGTTCATCCCGGGACCGGCGGTCTCCGGCGACTCGGTCATGGCGTGGCGAACGAGGATCGACATGGCCAGTCCTCCTTCCTCCCGGATGACCTATCCGGAGCCGGTAACGGGCAAACCGGACTGGGAAGGTTTAGAGGGGTCACGTGTGGAAATAAGCAGTGCGGCGGACCGCCTCAACCCTGGTGGCCGGGTAGACCTACGGGGACATGGCGGCCATACGCCCGAACGCAGGCCCCCGAGGACGGCTCCCTCCCCCTCGGGGGTCTGCCGTCTACGAAGCTCGGTCGAGAAGGACGGGGTCCTCGTCCTCGGTTTCCCGCCGGGTCATGGCCGCGCCCAGCAGGTCGGCCAGGATGAGATTTGCCTCTGCCAGCCGAACGTCCCAGCGCATCTCGTCTCCTCAGGTTCGTCGGTCGTTCGTCCTCTTGTATCGGACGGATGGCCCACTGGCTTGAGCACCCCGTTCGGCGCACGGGTACGGCGGGTAACGTTCGGAGGGATGCTCAAGCGGGTCAAGCGCAGCCGGGTCGTTCGGATCGCCCAGGCCACCGCGGACCGCTACGGGGACGATGCCGGCGGTTACCTCGCCGCGGCCATCGCGTTCTACGGCTTCCTGTCCTTCTTCCCGCTGGTCCTGCTGGGCGTGTCGATCGTGGGCTTCGCCTTCGAGAGCAGCCCTGGACTCCAGGAAGAGGTGGAGACCGCCCTGACCCGATCGGTCCCCGGGGTGGAGCCGCTGGTCACCCAGAGCCTCCGAGCCGCCCGGGAGGCCCGGGTGTCGCTCGGCCTGGTCGGCCTGGCCGGCCTCCTGTGGACGGGAACCGGGGTGGTGGGGGCCGGCCGGAACGCCGTGCGGACCGTGTTTCGGGAAGGCTCGCAGATGCCGGGCCTTCGTCGCATGGCATGGCTCCTGGCCGTGACGATCGGCCTGGGGGTGGTGGCGCTGACCGCCATGGCGCTCTCCACGCTGGCCGCGAGCCTCGAGGGGGAGGGCGTCGGGGGCGTGGCCCTGCGGATCGTGGGGCTGGCCCTCGGGTTCGGGCTCGACGTGGTCCTGTTCCTGGTGACCTATCGCGTGCTGCGGAGCGGCCGGGCCGCCTGGCCCGACCTGGTGCCGGGCGCGGTATTCGTGGCGATCGGCTGGACGGGGCTGAAGCTGCTGGGGGCGTGGTACGCGAACCGCACCGCCGAGGGTTCCGCCCCGGTGTACGGGGCGTTCGCCACCACCGTGGGTGTCCTGGTCATCATGTACCTGGCCGCCCGGCTGTACGTGTACGGGGCCGAGCTCAACGCGGTCCTGCTCGAGGAGAGAGGAGGATTCGGGATGGACGACGAGACGGAACGGCGGCGGAACGGACTGCCCTCGGAGCTGAGAACGGGGCAGCTGGTGGGGCGGATGGCCGGCGACGTCGGCCTCCTGATCAGGAAGGAGGTCGAGCTGGCTCGCCAGGAGGTCACCGAGGGAATCTCG
Source organism: uncultured Actinomycetes bacterium (assembly GCA_937890785.1). Lineage (GTDB taxonomy): Bacteria > Actinomycetota > UBA4738 > UBA4738 > CALAEC01 > CALAEC01. The sequence goes on along the minus strand of CALAEC010000314.1, from coordinate 680 downwards.
GCGAAGCTCCAGGGCGCGGCGGCGTTCGGGGCGGCGGCGGCCCTGGGGCTGTTCGTGCTGGGGTTCCTGCTGGCGGCGGGGGCGGCGGCGCTCGACCTGGTCATGCCGCTGTGGGCCGCGCTGCTGATCATGGCCGGGGTCGTCCTGGTGGCGGCCGTGGCCGCGGCGATGTTCGGCAGGGCGCGGATGCGGCAACCGGTGTCCCCCGAACAGGCGAAGCGCACGATCAAGGAGGACGTGGAATGGGCCAGAGCGCAGCTGCGACGGTGAGGGAGATCGAGGACATCCGCGGCCGGCTCGACGCCGACATGCGGGAGCTCGAGCGGCGCCTGCCCCAGCCGGCCGTGTGGGCCAAGCGGGCCGTGGGCATCGCGGTGGGCGGCGGGGTCACCGGCATCGTGCTCCTGTCGGTGCTGCGCCGCCGGAGGCGGAAGCGGCGCGAGGCGCAGCCGATCGAGATCGTCAGGCCTGTGGTCAACGTGGTTCCCGAGCACGCCGCGGAGCGGGTGTCGGCGGCCCTGGCCGACGGCCGGTGGAAGCCGTGGGTGGCGGCCGGTGCCGGAGCGTGGCTGGCGATGCGGCTCCTGGAGATCCGCCAGCTACGACGGCTGAACCGCCGACTGGTCGAGACCCGGACCTAGGGGTCGGGTTCTCGCGGGCGGGTAGCATCGCGCCGTGCG
>CALAEC010000313.1 GCA_937890785.1 uncultured Actinomycetes bacterium | reverse complement strand
TCATGGCGGCGGAACAGCTGGGGGCGCGACCGTCAGACATGCGGATGGTGGCCGCTCACGACTGGGACGTGTGGGGGGCCATGCAGGCCGGATGCGCGGCGGCGTTCGTCGCTCGGGGAGGCGCCCCGTTCCCATTCGGGCGGCCTCCCGACATCGTGGGGGCCGACCTCACCGCGGTGGCCGAGGCCATCATGAACGCGGACGCCCCCAGTCTGTAGCCGTGGAAGAGGTATTCAGAGAGGGAGTGGCTGATGGCGGCCAGGCTGGCGAGCCGAAGGAGGGATGATCGATGCGGATCGAGCCCGTAGAGAAGGACCGGCCACCGGCCCGGGTCCGCCGGATCTGGGCCTTCCTCTCGGAGCGTGGACCTTCCGGTACCCCGGCTGATCAGGGCTGATTCTCCAGGACAACCCTCCCACGCGAGGCCACCTCCCACCGGACGGGATGGGGATCCCGGAGGAGCACCTCGGGCGCATCTTCGACCGGTTCTAGCAGGTGGACTCGCCCCCCACTCGCCGCCACGGTGGGGTGGGATTAGGGCTCCATCTCGTCAGGACCATCGTGCAGGAGGCTGGGGGAGCGGTCGGGGTCCTCAGCACACCGGGCCAGGGGACTCGGGTGACCATCCGGCTGCCCGTCATCGAGGCCCCAGTCGAAGCGGGGGAGGACGCCGACCTGGCCCGATCCTGAACGGAGCAGCAGCCGACATCCTCCCGGGTGCGTTCCCGAAGAGTGGATCGAGCGGGGTCGGATCTGGCGTCGCAGTCAGATGTAGGTGCCACAGGCGTAGCACCACGTGAACGAGCGCTGGTCGACCGGCATGGACTTGATTACCGGATGGCCCCTCTGCCGAGCATGAGCGGTGTTGTGGGCCAGCTGCGACTCACAGCACCCCACGTGTCCGCATTCCGTGCACATCCGGAGGTTGAACGTGCTGCCGCACTCCTCGCACGCCTGAGCCCTCGGCGCGGCGATCCTGTCCGGGGCGTGGGTGCACGCGGCGCCGGTCCGCTGTCGCCTCACCGAACCGCCCCATGAGTGCCGAGCCAGTGCATCTCAGGCTCCCGCCACGACGACTAGGACCCAGCCGCCCACGGTGGCCGCGGTATGAGGCGATCCCCCAGGCCACGGCGATCCCTCCGCGGAGGCGGAGGGCCCGCGCCAGCACTCCGAAGATCCCGCCGAACACGGCACCGACCGCCATGTGGGTCGCCAGCCCCAGGGCGGCCGGACCTCCGCGGAAGTAGAACAGCCCTCCGTCCATGGCCTGTTCCATGGACGTCTCCATCGTGCTGGGGCCGATGAACGTCGAGGCGATGTGGTACACGGCGTGAAGAACCCCGTCCCCAGATACGTGGCGCCGGCCACCATGGGGTAGACGGCCATGGCCGCAGCAGCCACCGCCCCGGCGATGACACCGCCGGCCACAGCCCTGCCGATCGAAGACTTCTTCCTCTCGCTCATTCGGCTCATCTCTTGGATCGAAGAGGGACGCAACCTCAACCCCCCTCCTTCCCCGCAACGGCGACCGGAGCCGCCGAGTGTCAGGAGCCGAACATTCCTGGCCCCCGGTCTTTCATCGATGAAAGATTGTCTTGTGGAGCACAATGTCGTGGAAGAGGCCCCGCCAGGCTGGGTTGATTCAAATCGTGGATATGCTCCGCCACGCGGCATGGATGGCCCGCCACCTCGGGCGGGGGGACCTCTTCCCGTTCACCCCGGAGGAGGTCTCGGAGCTGGCCGCCACGATCGGGGTGGAGACGGTCGAGGCGGGGACCCGACTCCTGGGGACCGGCGGCCCCGTCGAGTTCATCGGGATCATCGAGCGGGGCGAGGTGGAACTGTCCCACCGCGCGGGGATCCGCAGGGTGGTGCTCCAGATCCTCCGCGACGGCGATCTCCTGGGCGACGTGCCTTTCTTCTGTCGGCTCCCGTCGCCGTTCACCGCCCGGGCCCTCACCGAGGTCATGCTGATCCGCCTGGACCGACCCAGCCTGGACCAACTGCTGGCGGCCCGGCCGGCCCTGGCCCAGCGGTTCCTGTACAGCCTGGCATCCCGGCTGGACCGGATGCAGCAGCGGCTGCTCCAGCTAGCCGGTGGAGACCTCCGCCGGCAGGTAGCCTCCCTGCTCCTCGGCGAAACCGCCGACGCTCAGCCGGTGGTCCGTCTCCCCCAGGCCACCCTGGCCCAGCTCCTCGGAGCCACCAGGCCCGCGGTCAACCGGATCCTGAAGGCTCTCGAGGCCGAGGGCCTGATCCGCCTGGGCTACCGGGAGATCGAGGTGACCGATCCCCGGGCCCTGGAGCGGATCGCGGCGGGCTGAAACCTATGCCTTGAAGGTGTTGGGGGCCAGCACCGGAACGGGGCAGTTCACCGTGAACACCTCCCCGTTCGTGTCCGGCGTTCCCGGGAACTCCTCGAGATCCGCGACGTCGCGGGCGGCGTGAACCTCCGCCTCGGTCGTCAGGACCCTGGGGTCCACCCCGTCGGCCCAGGCGTAGGTCATGTGGTCCCAGTACGGGCTCCAGGCCGCATCCCCGGCCTTGGAATCGAACACCGAGGGCTGGAACCCCATGGGCCCCGGTCCCTCGATCCCGTTCATGAACACGTTAGTCCGACCGGTGGCCCCCGCGGCGCGGCTCTCGGTGAGGCCGGGGGAGGCCACGATATGCATCCCCTCCGCCATCGGCTCCAGGGAGGTGTCGACCACGATGTAGCGGATCCCGGGGAAGCACTCGTGGAGCTTGAACGTGACCCGCATCCCCGAGGTATCCGGCGGCTCCACCAGCTGGCCGCTCCCCAGGTACTCGACGAGCTCCCCGTCGACCGGCAGCTCGTCGGAGCCCCACTTCACCACGGCGCCGTTGAGGACGATGTCGGTGGGCTCCACGGCGAGGTCTCCGGCCGCCTCGGCGTCCTTCAGCTCGGCCACGGATCCCACATCCTTCGGTGAGCCCTTCCACCTCCCCATGCTGATCCGCCACGCCGGGGTGAAGTCCGGGCGGCCGGGGGCGGAGGACAGCACCGCGGGCTGGTCCGAGGCCCCCTCCATCAGGTAGGCATCGCCGGTCAGGCCCTGCGCAGACAGGACGGCGATCTTCGGGGCCCACACCAGTCCCTCCGTCTGGGCGAAGGCCTGGTCGGACGTGTCGGTGCGGATGAAGTACACGTCGTCTCCCTCGAACAGGCCGTGGTGCAACCGGAACGTGACGAACCCGAACGGTCCGTCCCATTCGTCTGACCGGAGGGCGTGGTCCAGGACGTCCCCCACGATCACCTGTCCCTGGGTCGGGGCGGCCTCGCCACCCCCGGCCGGCGGGGCGACGGCCGGCTCCTCCCGGCCGCACGCGGCCAGCAGCCAGGGGACGGTCCCGAGCGCGCCGAGGCCGAGAGCACCACGTCCGCTCCACCGGAAGAACTCCCTGCGGTCGAATCGGGTGGGATCGGGACGTCGCTCCACGGGACACCTCCTCGTTCGGTGGGCCAGAGGGTTCTCGGAGAACATGGACGCGGCGGGGCCGCGCTTGATTGCAGCCCGGGATGTCCGGGAGCGGGAACGGGTTTGCGACCAGGGAGGCTTCGACGCAATCACGGAGGCGACCGGGGCGTCCGTAGGGTGGCCGATGAGGAGCGGTTCGTGACCAAGGTCCACGAGGAGTTCCTGGCGGCGACCCTGCCCGCCCTGGACCTGGTGTACAACCTGGCCCGCCGCATCGCGGCCGAGCGCGATGAGGTGGAGGACCTGGTGCAGGAGACCTACCTCCGGGCCTTTGAGGCCTGGATAAGGCGGCGACGCCCAAGGAAGGTGGAGCCCTGGATGGCCACGATCTGCCTGAACGCGGGCCGCAGCCGACTCCGCCGGGCCTGGAACCGGGAGATTCCGACCGATACCGAGCCGCTCCTGCCCGATCCGGCCTCGGTGGAGGACGAGGTGATGAAGGAGATCCGCCGGTCGGTGGTCCACGACGCGCTGTCCCGGCTGCCATCGGAGCAGCGGGTGGCCATCGCCCTCATGGACCTGTCGGGGTTCACAGCCGCAGAGGCCAGCCGGATCACCGGCGCCCCTCGGGGCACCATCCTGGCCCGGGTGCACCGGGGGCGGAAGAAGCTGGCCAGCCTGCTGGAAGGGAGCGTGCTGTTCCGTGAAGAGGCATGACCCCGAGACCGCAGCTGCCGGCTACCTCGGCGGAGCCATGTCCTGGCGGGCCCGACGCAGGTTCGAGGCCCACCTGGTGGAGTGCCCGGAGTGCTGGGAGGAGGTCCGCCTGGGCGGGGTGGGACGCGGATACGCCGAGGCGGGCCGGGAGCTGGCCCCACAGGACTTGCGGGACCGGATTCGCGGTGAGGTGGCCCTGGTTTCCGCCCGGCCCCGGCTCCACCTCCGCATCGGGATGGGGATCCTGGCCCTAGCGCTGGGGGCCGCCGGCGGCGCGTTCCTGGCCGCAACCTCCGACCAACCCCCGGCCATCGAGGCTCTCGTGGCCGATTTCCGCGGCGATCGGCAGCTGCATGGAGCGGCCCCGGCGGCGCTGCCCGAACGCCTGGGCGACCTGACCCTGGTCGGTGTCGCGGCCGGCCAGGTGGACGGCCTCTCCGTGGTGGGACACCGGTACCGCGACGCGGCCGGCCACGGGGTCACGGTGTACCGGGCGGATCGGAGCTTCCCGATGGCAGACGGGGCCCGGGCCGAGGAAGGCCAGACTTGGCGAGCACAGGTGAACGGCGCCGTCCTCCTGTGCTCGGATCGGCCCTTTCCTGCGTTGGTTGTCGGCGACGATGCACGTGAGGTCGTGCTCGCCGCCCGCGTCCTGGGGATGACGTGATCCGCTTCGGCCTGAGATGCAGTGTGTCCCCGGGCCGGAGGGCGGGTCGTGCAGAATCAAGGAGTGTGCTCCCCATGACAGTTCGGGAGGTCCTCGAGGGAGGTGCTGGTTCGCCAGGGTAGACGATCTGTAGATCTTCCCGAGGAGGCGATCCGAGATGCGACGTGACATCCGGCCCGGGGCCGTGTTCCCGGACTACCAGCTGACGGACCAGACCGGCACCCGCCGACGGTTGTCGGAGCTCCAGGGAAGCGATCCCATGATCCTGGTGCTCTCCCGGGGCCACTTCTGCCCCAAGGACCGCCGCCAGCTGCGGAACTACGTCGATTTCTATCCCGAGCTCAAGGTGGGGTACACCGGGATCGTCACCATCTCCACCGACAACCTCGTGGAGACCAACGAGTTCCGCGACGCGCTCGGGGCGCAGTGGCCGTTCCTCTCCGACCCACGCCGGAAGGTCCAGCAGGACCTCGACATCCAGGAGTACACGGATCCCCACCACGACCCGATGATCCCGTACACCGTGGTGCTGGAGCCGGGCCTGCGGATCTTCAGGATCTACAACGGCTATTGGTACTGGGGCCGACCGTCGGTGGAGGATCTCCGGCGGGACCTCCGGGAGCTGTTCCAGAAGATCCGTCCCGACTGGGACCTGTCCGCTGACGGCCTCCGGGAGGCCTGGGAGCGAGGGGAGAAGGACCGGTTCTTCCCGTATGGCGAGCGGCTTCGGAAGAGCGCATGAGGGTGGAAACGGCGCTCGAAACGAGGGACGGGCTCAAATGAACGTGACGACCGGCCGCATCGTCCTCGTGGCCGGCCTGGCGCTGGCCGGCGGGGTCATGGTCGCGGTGCTCACCGCCGGTACCGAGCGTGCTTCCGAGAACGACCGAACTGGGGTGTCGACGCCGTCGCGGCCGGAGCGTCTCAACGAGACGCGGGGGGATGACGGAGCTCTGCCCCCGGGACCGGCCACGGTGGACACCGACCTGATCGTCCCCGGCGGCCCGCCACCCGACGGGATCCCCCCGATCGACGACCCCGCGTTCGTCGATCCCGGCGACGTGGGGTGGCTCGTGGCCCAGGAGCCGGTGCTCTCGGTGGAGGTGAGAGGCGAGGTTAGGGCGTATCCGGTCCGCATCCTGATGTGGCACGAGATCGTCAACGACCGGATCGGCGGCGAGCCGGTCACCGTGACGTACTGCCCGCTGTGCAACACGGGGATCGCGTTCCGACGCCCGATCATCGACGGCGACCTCCTCGACTTCGGGACGTCGGGGCGTCTGTTCCACTCCAACCTGGTCATGTACGACCGCCAGACCGGCACCTACTGGTCGCAAGCGACGCTTGAGGCCATCGTCGGTCCGCTGGCGGGGAGGCGGCTCGAGTTCATCCCCGCCCAGCTCGTCTCGTGGGGGGACTGGCGCGCCGCTCACCCGGGCGGCCGGGTGCTGTCGCAGGACACGGGATTCGACCGCGCCTACGGGCAGAACCCGTACCAGGGGTACGACTCGCCTGGGAACGATCCGTTCCTGTTCTCCGGGGATCCGGATCCTCGGCTTCCGGCGACCGAACACGTCCTGGGGGTGGACGCGTCGGGTCGGCAGGTAGCCTTCCCTTATACGGAGCTGGCCGGCGACGCGGTCGACGGCCGTTCGGTGGCGCAGACGCGCTTGGGCGGGCGGGAGGTCGTGGTTTTCTGGAAACGGGGCACGGCGTCCGCGCTCGATCAGCCGAAGATCGCAGCCTCCCGGGACGTGGGGTCCGCGACTGCGTACGACCCTCGGGTGGGCAACCGGCTGCTGGTCTTCTCGGCCGCACCGCGGGGCTTCGTCGACGACGAAACGGGGAGCCGGTGGGACCTGTTCGGACGGGCCGTCGCTGGACCGCTCCGGGGATCTCGCCTCCGAGCCCTTCCGGCGGTCGATCACCTCTGGTTCAGCTGGGCGGCCTTCTTCCCCCAGACCGAGGTCTACCGCGGTTAGAAAGGAGGGAGCTCATGCCGAAGGAGGTCGCGATCGACGGGGTCCGCTCCCTTGTCGACGACGGGGCGCAGCTGGTCGACGTCCTGCCGGAGGCCGAGTACCAGGAGGAGCACCTCGCTGGGGCCATCAACATCCCGCTCAAGCGGATGACCGAGGACGCCGTGGCCCGCCTGGATCGGGACCGGCCGGTGATCGTGTACTGCTGGGACTATCAGTGAGACATGAGCCCACGGGCCGCGTGGCGGCTCGAACGGCTCGGGTTCAGGGAGGTCTACGACTTCGTCCCCGGCAAGATGGCCTGGCTGGCCATGGGATGGCCCCGAGAGGGGACGGCCGCGAGGGTCCCCAACGCGGGGGAGGTGGCCAGGCGGGGGACGCCGACCTGCGTCCTCGAGGACCTGGTCGGCGACGTCCGGGACACGGTGCTGGCGGTCGGGCGCCACGTGTGCATCGTGGTCAACGATGCCGGGATCGTGGAGGGCCGCCTGCGGGGCAGCGCCCTAGAGGAGACTCCCGAGGCCACCGCGGAGGAGGCCATGGAGATCGGGCCGACCACCATCCGGCCAAGTGAGCCGCTCGAGCCCCTTGTGGAGCGGATGCAGCAGCGGGGCGTGCGCACCATCGTCGTCTCCGACCTGAAGGGGCACCTGGTGGGCATCCTGTATCGAGAGGACGCGGAGAGGGCTCTAGAGGCCGCCCGGGAGCATGATGGGAGCTAGGGACCGACGGGGAGGGACGTGACGGGCGAACGGGGTCGGAGGCGGCTCTTCGGGGCCTTGTTCGCGGCTGGACTGGTGGGCGTGGTGGTGGTCCTTCCCTCTCTGGCGCAGAGGCTCTCCGGGGATTCGATGACCCGCGAGGGCGTCGGATCGGCTTCGGACGTTCCCATGGTCCAGAGCATCCGGGGGATCGAACCCCTCCGGACGGCGTTCAACGAGGACGCCGGACGGGTTCGCGTGTACCTGCTGCTCTCGCCCACCTGAGCGACGTGCATCGCTGGCGCCAGTTGGGTGCAGGACGAGATCGTGGAGAGGTGGAAGACGGAGGATCTCCGGATCTACGCGGTCTGGCTCCCGTTCCTGGGCGGAACCCGGGACGCCATCGACGGGACGCTGCTCGCCGACCCTCGCGTGCGGCACTACTGGGACGGGGACGCTGTCTCCAGTGCGTACTTCGGGGAGACCCTCCCCGGCAACTTCGGGACGTTCTGGGACGGCTTCGCCGTGTACGGGCCGGACGCTCGATGGGGGGATGAGCCCGGGCCCCTGGCGACATCGGGAGTGACGGTCATCGGGGAGAGCGCCGTCCTGGGAGATGCAATTAGATCCTTCCTCGGTCCACCGGAGAGCACGTGAGAGACGGCCCAACCGTCTCGACCCGCCCGGACCGGATTCGGGTGGGGGTATGGGTCTCGGCGACCCTATCGGTTCTCGCGGTGGCCCTCGCCGCCGCGGTCATGGCTCCCCGAGCCCCCCTGATCGTGGTGGAGGCCTTGTCGTCACGGACCGCGGAGCTCCTCCGGAGCACCGGGACCGCGCTGGGGCTGGGCTACGCTTTCGTGGCGGGCATGGTGGCGGCAGTGAACCCCTGCGGGTTCGTGCTCCTGCCTGCCTGGCTGGGTTCCTACCTCTCGGACCGGGCGAAAGCGGAGGGCAGCGGCGCCGTCCGGCACTCGATCGTGGTTGCCCTGTCCCTTACCGGGGGCGTGATTGGGCTGTTCATGGTGGTCGGGGCGGTGGTCGCGGGTGTCTCCGGGAGCTTCGTGGTGGCCTTCCCGTGGGTGGGCCTGGGCCTGGGCGTCCTGCTGACCGCGGTGGGCGGCGGGGTCCTGGCTGGCCGAAGCCTCCATCTCCCCTTGGTGGAGGGGTGGGCCGGCCGACTAGCTCGGGTCGCCAGCACTACCTCCCCGGGGTCCTACGCTAGGTACGGCGTCGTGTACGGACTCGCCTCCCTCAGCTGCACCCTGCCGGCGTTCCTCGCCGTAATCACGACATCGCTGCTGGCCGGCGGGTACCTCATGGCCTTCCTCCAGTTCGCGATGTTCGGTACCGGCATGGCAGCGGTCCTCGCCGGGGTGACTGTCCTCGTCGGTGTGATGAGCCGAACGGCCCCCGGGACCCTCCGGCGATTCTCTCGGCACGCGGTCCGAGTCAGCGGGATCCTCCTGCTTCTGGCCGGCGGATACCTGGTCTACTACTGGCTCAGCATCTGGCCGATTCTCCGCCGATGACCGGGGCTGCGGTCGGATGCTCTCGGCCAAGGACGTGAGGCCAACTTACTTGCCTTGGTGCAAACCATTTGCAAACGAACCACGCGGACTTCCGCGGCACGGGACGGAC
>CALAEC010000312.1 GCA_937890785.1 uncultured Actinomycetes bacterium | reverse complement strand
GTGGGGTTCTTCACCCGGAACCGGCCCGAGAGCTGTTCGACCAGGAGGCGGCTGTCGGAGCGGACCAGGACGGTCCGGGCGCCGTGCTCGGCTGCGGCCCGAAGGCCCGCCAGCACGGCCCGGTACTCCGCCACGTTGTTCGTGGCCGGGCCGATCCCCTGGGCGATCTCCTCGAGCGTCCGCTCGCCCTCATCAGTCACCACCACCCCGATCCCGGCCGGCCCGGGGTTGCCCCGGGCGGCGCCGTCGGCGTAGACGATCACTCGAGGACGAGGATCCGCCGGCAGTTCTCGCACCTCCGGATGCCGTCCGTCCGCTTCAACCGGTCGAGGTACAGCGGCGAGAGCTTCTCGTGGCAGCCCTGGCACACGCCGTCGATCAGCCTGGCGGCGCCGACCCCCTTCTTGCTGGCCCGGAGATCCTCGTACAGGTCGAGGAGCTCCTCGTCGAGCTCGGGCACGAGCCCTTCACGCTCCACCCGTCGCCGCTCCAGGTCGGCGGCGATCTCCCCGAGCTCTTCCTCGGACGTCTCCTCCAGCCGGTCGAGCCGTTCCCGCGTTTCCTTCAGCTCTGCCTCGAGCGGCGGCAGTCGTCCCTCGAGCTCCTCGCGACGCTCCATCTGCCCGAGCTCCTCGTCCTCGAGCCGCGACTTCCGCGATTGGAGCCCGGCGATCTCGGCCTGGATCGCCTGCAGCTCCTTCGGGTTGGCCACGCTGCCGTCGTACAGCCGGCCCTGCTCCGCGGCGATCCGCTGCTCGAGCGAAGAGACATCGTGCTCCAGGCGCCGTTCCTCAGAGGCGATCGAGTCGAGGGCCATGCGGAGCTCCCCCACCTGCTCCTCGGCCTTCTCCACGACCGCGCGGGCCTCGTCGACGTCGCGCCCGGACTCGAGGTGGCGCCGCCGTGCCTCCAGCCGGTCAACCGAGGTGTCGAGCTCCTGCAGCTCCAGGAGCCGGTCGTACCCCTTCATCCGGTGAACGGATCGGTAGAGGTCCCGCTCACCGACACCTCGGCGCCGGGGACGGCGTTCGACAGCACCCGGGCCAGTGCGCCGACGAAGGGCCACTCGGTGCTGTGGTGGCCCGCGTCGATCACGGTGAGGCCCGCCGCAGCGGCGTCGAGCGCCTGATGGTGCTTCACGTCGCCGGTGACGAACACGTCGGCCTCGGCGGCGAGAGCGTCGGGGATCAGGAACGCCCCGGCCCCGCCGCACAGCGCCACGCGGCCCGTGGGGCGGTCGAGGGTGCCGGCGGTGCGTACGGCGCCGCCGAGCCGCTCCGCGCAGCGGTCCGCCAGGTCGGCGGCCGTGAGGTCGCCGTTGGCCTCGGTCACCCGGCCCGGCCCGAGACCGTCGCGAGCCACCAGCGGGTACACGTCGTAGGCAACCTCCTCGTACGGGTGCGCGGCCCGAAGCGCCTGGACCGCCGCCTCCAGCCGCGTCGCCGGGAGGACCATCTCGAGGCGGTCCTCCTCGACCTCGGTCAGCGAGCCTCGCTCCCCGATGACGGGGTTCGCTCGTTCGGATGGGAGGAACGTGCCGATACCACCGACGCGGAACGAGCAGTGAGTGTACTCGCCGATCACGCCGGCGCCGGCCAGGGCCAGCGTGTCGAGGACCTTCGACGTGGCGTCGGTGGGCACGAACGTGACCAGCTTGACCCGCTCCTCCTCGGCCGAGGGTCGCAGCACGCCGGTCACCCGGAGGTCGAGGGCCTCGGCCAGCGCGTCGGTGACCCCGGGCCTGGCCGCGTCGGCGTTCGTGTGGCAGGCGACCACCGCGAGCCGGCCCGCGGCCGCGTCGGCGACGGCCCTGCCCGTGGCTTCGTTCAGGTCCAGTCGCTCCAGCGGACGGAACAGCAGCGGGTGGTGCGTCACCAGGAGACCGCAGCCGGCCTCGACTGCCTCACCGATCACTCCGCCGGTCGGGTCGAGGGCCACCAGGACGCGGCCGGCCTCCCACGATCGGTCGCCGACCTGGAGCCCCACGTTGTCCCAGGACTCGGCCAACGCGGGCGGGAAGAGTCCGTCGAGGATCCGAAGCCATTGGTCGACGGTCATGGAGGGCCAGGATAGCCGCTCGTCACGGGATCAGGATCGTGGAGCCCGTAGTGGCCCTCGACTCCAGAGCTCGGTGTGCCTGCGCGGCCTCGGGGAGCGGGAACCGCTGGCCGATGGTGGCCCTGATCACGCCCGTGCGCACGAGCTCGAAGAGCTCGACCGCGCCGGCCAGCAGATCCTCGCGGGTGGCCGTGTAGTCGGCCAGCCGCGGCCTCGTCGCGAACAACGAGCCTCGGGAGGCCAGGTCCAGGAGCCGAACCCCCTCCACGGGGCCGGAGGCGTTACCGAACGAGACCATCAGCCCCATCGGCTGAAGGGAGTCCAGCGAGGCGATCCACGTATCCCTCCCCACCGAGTCGTACACGACCGGCACGCCACCGTCACCCGTGAGCTCGCGGACCCGCGTTGGAACGTCCTCCTCCCGGTACAGGATCACCTCCGCGGCGCCGTGCTCCCGGGCGGTGTCGGCCTTCGCCCGGCTGCCGGCCGCCCCGATCAGGCGCACCCCCAGGTGCCGGGCCCACTGGCAGGCGATCAGCCCGACACCTCCCGCGGCGGCGTGGAACAGGATCGTGTCGCCCGAGCGGAGCTCCCGGACCAGGCGGAACAGGAACCACACCGTCAGGCCCTTCAGCAACACGGCCGCGGCATCCTCGTCGGTGACGCCGTCGGGGAGCGGCACGACGCGGTCCGCTGGGTACACCCCGGCCGTCGCGTAGGCGCCCATGGGCTCGCCGGCATACGCGGCGCGGTCCCCCACACGGAGGTCGGTGACGCCCTCCCCCACGGCGTCGACCACGCCGGCGACTTCGACGCCAAGGCTCGCTGGGAGGGACAGCGGGTACAGGCCGGTGCGGTCGTA
>CALAEC010000311.1 GCA_937890785.1 uncultured Actinomycetes bacterium | reverse complement strand
CAGGTTGGCCATCGACCCCGTGGAGATGTCGTCCAGAACGCGGACACGCGTACCGTCGGCGGCCAGGGTGGCCACTAGGTTCGAGCCGATGAATCCGGCCCCTCCGGTCACCAAGACCGGCACGCGTCCCCCTTCGTCGACCTCATCCGGTCCCTCCAGGGTAGGGGGCGCTTTCCTCGCACGTATCCGACCCCTGACGTAGATCCCATCCGTCGTCCTACGTAGCGACCGTCCGCCTCGTCCACAAGCGGAACCCCCACCAGGCAGCCGCCGCGACACCCACCGAGGCCAGGACGATCCCCGCCCACAGGGGCGCGCCACTGATCACCGCGGCGATGCCGGAGCTCAGGATGGCGAGCCCGACGAAGACCGCCGTGGATCCCGCTCGTCCGATCCGCATCGCGACCAGGTCGTAGGAATGCAGGCGATCCCCGGCCGCGAGCCGGTCCCGGGAGACGGCGCGTCGGGCCACGGTGAACGCGACCTCGAACGCCGGAACGGCCAGGCAGGCGCCGGCCGCGAGCAACCCCCGCCAGCCTCCCCGCTCGACCACGTGCACGGCGCCGACGGAGAGGAGCACGCCGACCGCGTAGGCACCGCCATTCCCCAGGTACACCCGGGCCGGGGGCCGGTTCCACACCAGGAAACCGAGGAGGGCCCCTCCCGTCGCCAGCGCGAGGTGGGACACGGGGCCGTCGAGCACCACGGTGCACAGGGCCAGGCCGAACGAGGCAGCCGCCGCCACGCCCGCGGCGAGCCCGTCCTGCCCGTCGAGGATGTTGACCCCGTTGGCACAGGCCAGGACCAGCAGCACCACCGCGGGGGCAGCTGCCGCGGAGACGTCGCCGGACGACGCTCCGACCGCCACGGCCACCCCTGCGATTGCCAGCGCGACGATCCGCACCAGCGGTGGCAGAGTCCGGGCGTCGTCGACCGTGCCCGCCGCCAGAGCGACGACGACGGCTGCGACTACCCCGGCCGGCGGCCACGCGAGCTGGGGAGTGAGCGCCGCCAGCGCGGTGGCCGCGACCACCGCCACCCCGCCCAGCAGAGGGATCTCCCGGCTGTGGATCTTGAGCGGGTCACCGGGCCGGTCCACCAGGCCGAGCGAGCGCCCCAGCACGATGGTCGCCGGGGTCAGCACCAGGGATGCGGCGAGCGCCGTCAGGACCGGCATCGCATCAGCCAGCGGTTGCTGGGGGCGCCGTCGTGCACGGCGATCCGCCCCGCCGGCTCGAACCCCAGACCGGCGTAGAACCGGTTGGCCCGCTCGTTGTCGGCGGCCACCACGACCCGGATCGTGCCGGCCCCCCGGCCGGCCAGCCCGTCGATCACGCTTCGAGCCAGCGATCGCCCGATCCCCCGAGACTCGCGGCCGCCGGCGACCGCGATCGACAGCAGCTCTGCGTCGGAGCCAACCCCGCCCGGATAGCGGCTGGTCTCTCGCATGCGCCGGCGAACGTCGCGCCGGAGCAGCCGGGGCGCTGCGGCCAGGGCCGCCGGGATCCCGTGGCGGACCCGGAACCGACGGAAGAACCGGGACACCGAGACCGTGCCGGCCGCGAAGCCGACGACCTCTCGACCGCCCACCTCGGCGACGACCGCAACCGATCCCTCATCGGCGGCCAGGGCCCGGTACAAGCGGCGGAGGAAGCGATCGCCGAGAACGGGAAGGAAGGAGTCCGGGAGCCCCTCGCGGTGGAGCCGGGCCATGGCGCCGGCGTCCTCGGGTCTGGCCGCCCGAACCGTGGCTGCGTTCGGCCTCGCAAGCCGGCCGGCTTTCTCCAGGAGCGCTCGGGTGTGGTCGACCACGATCTGGTCGACGCGGCGCTCGTCGAACCGCTCCTCGGCCCGGCGGCGGGCCGCGCCCCCCAAACGTTCGCGAGCTGGTGCGTCCTCGAGCAGCGAGCGGATCGCTTCCGCCAGGCTGGCAGGGGCTCGAGACGGAACCAGCAGCCCCTCCACGCCGTCCCGCACGACCTCCCGGCACCCACGGATGTCGGTCAGCACCATCGGCCGGCCCATGGCCGCGGCCTCGATGGCGGACCGAGGCAGTCCCTCTCGCCACGACGGGAGCACGAACACGTCCATCACCGCGTACAGGTCCCGAACGTCCTCTCGCCACCCCACGAACACCACGTCCCGTCGGGCCCGCTCGATCTCGTGTTCGGTGATCGCGTCGGCCTTGTCGTGGTCTGGGGAGCCGATGACCAGGAACCGCGCCTCCGGAACCGCCGCCCGGACCCGCCGGGCCGCGGCGAACAGCTCGCGGTAGCCCTTCTCGGCCACCAGCCGTCCCACGGTCCCCACCACCAGAGCGCCGTCGTGGATCCCCAGCTCGCCGCGGAGCTCCTCGAGGCGCTCGACCGGGACAGCGGCCGGGTCGAAGCGGGAGAGGTCGGTCCCGTTGCCGAGGAGGACGGCCTTGGAGCCCCGGACCAGCCCGGTCCGCCGGGCCCAGGCCAGATCCTCCTCGCTCTGGTACAGCTCCAGGTCGCTGAACCTCGCGGCGAACCGCTCTAGGCCGAGCACGGTCCACCGCTTGGCGAGGCGGTCCTCCGGTGTGGCGTACAGCCCGTGGACGGTGTTCATCACCGCGGGGACGCCAGCCATCCGGGCCGCGACACGGCCGAGCACGCCCGGCTTCGGGTTATGCGTGTGGACGAGGTCGAATCGCTCTCGCCGGAGGATGCGGACGAGTTCCTGGAACGCCCGAAGGTCGGAGCCGAGGTTCCAGGAGCGGGTGGCGTGGTGCCACGGGACGTGACGGATCCCTTCCGCCTCGAGGGCGGCGGTCCACGGGCCCGGCGCGCTGACCGAGGTCACGTCGAACCCTTGGTCGCGGAGCCGACGCAGCTGCGGAAGCAGAAGGAACCGCGCCGTGAGGTCGACCGTGGTGATGTGGGCCACCCGGGGGACATCGTTCACGGCCGTCCTCCCCTCTCTACAGCGCCGCGGCCCCTGCCGATATCCCCGTCGATAGATGCGCGGAGCGTCCCCCCGAGGCACATGAGCCCTCCCAGGGAGGACGTGGGATGTCCAGGGGTCGGATCACCGGGATCGGCGTGGCCACCGCGATGGTCGCTGCCCTCCTCGCGGGTTCTTCGGTCGCCGCCCAGGCAGCTGGCGCCGGCCGGCTGATCCGAAAGGTGAACGCGGCCCGAGGGGCCGCCGGGCTCGACCCCGTGACCAAGGACGGCACCCTCGCCAAGGCGGCTCGCCGCCACAGCAAGTGGATGGCCCGTACCCATCGGCTGGAGCGACCGGGCCCGGACCGGATCCCGCTCGCCGACCACGCCTTCCTGGCCCTTGTCGCGGTGGGGCCGTCGAAGCGGGCCGCGGGCCGAGCACTCATCCGAGGGCCCGATCGGATGGCCGCGCTGCTGCATCCTCGATGGACCGACGTGGGTGCCGGCCTGGCCAGGGACCGGCGAGGGCGGACCTGGACGACCCTCGTCGT
>CALAEC010000310.1 GCA_937890785.1 uncultured Actinomycetes bacterium | reverse complement strand
GGGACCGACCGGGCGCTCGTTGAGGTCAGGATCGGGGAGATCCTGTCCCCCCAGCTGGGTTCGCCCGTGGACCTGCCGGCCGAGCCCCAGCCCCGAGCGTTCGCCATGCGGTACCTGGGTCCCCGGGCCGTTGCCGAGAGCCCGGGGATGGCTCAGTCAGAGCCGGTGCTCCGAGCGGCGTTCCTCGCCCCGGGCGTGGCCGAGGCCATTCTGACCGAGGGCGTGGTGCAGGTCCGTCTGGGGCGACTGTTCGCCTGGGACCAGGCTGAGGAAGCGGTCCGGAAGGCCCTCCGGTCCTTTGCGCCCTGAACCGCTCAGGCCTGCCGGGTGTCCGTCCCACCAGAGGAACCTCCGCGGCCGATCTCATGACTCGCAGGGAGTCACCTGTTTCGTCAACGTTCTCCGGCGACACGAGGCCCATAGTGCTCCCGGGATGAAAGGGTGAACACCATGTGGAGTGCCAAGCCCCTAGCGACGCGAGAGATAGCGCGGCGAAACCATGGGCCATAGAATCGGGTGAGAGAGGAGGAGCGATGGCACATCCAAACGAGGATCTGGCGCGGAAGGGATACGAGGCCTTCATGAAGGCTGATATGCAGAAGGTCTCGGCCTTCTTCGCCGATGACATCGTCTGGCACGTCGGCGGCCGAGGCCCGCTGGCCGGCGACTACCGGGGAAAGGACGAGGTGCTTGGCTTCCTCGCCAAGACGATGGAGATGACCGGGGGGACGTTCAACCTCGAGATTCACGACATGCTGGCCAACGACGACCACGCCGTTGCGCTGGTGGTCGCTCGGGGCGAGCGGGAGGGGAGGACGCTCGAGGACCGGCAGGCCCACGTTCTGCACATCAAGGACGGCAAGGTCACCGAGTACTGGGGCCACCCCGGCGACCAGTACGCGATCGACGAGTTCCTGTCCTAGCGCTCGGGAAGCCGAGTGCGAGAGGGGCGCTTCCTCTGGAGGAGGCGCCTTTTCTCTGCGGCTTGACGCCCAGATCGATCAGCGCGTCGGAGGGTCCCCGATCGGCTCACCGATCCGCCTGCGGAACTTCCCTCGGCCACACGACTCGCCCTCCTACGAGCGGATCGGGCTCGTCCCCGAGCCCACCCGTCTTCCGAACGGCTACCGCGACTCGGCGACATCTGGTGGGTCCGGAAGCGCACGCGAAGTATCCGGGTGGGTGGCAAGGATAGATCCGGGGAGATCTAGGTAGCCAGCTTTCGCTTCTCTTGGAGAGACGGCCTTAGTCCCACGGTACGGTGGCACGAGAGAGGAACAGACTTGAAGACCAGCGGACTAGGCGATGAAAGGAGCGGCCATGGTCCACATTAGCCGGGAAACGCCAGAGCAGACCCATGAGAGGCTGCTCGAGGTGATCGCGGCGGCTACCTTCAGGGTCTACGACGACGCGTACGTCTTCGAGGAAGCTCCGCTCCGAGGGCCCATCCCTCCGCTCGATGACCGGACGCTGGCTCTCGTGCGCGACGACCGGGTATGGAGCAGGCTGGTTCCCACAGCACTCGACCACGGCGTTGAGCAATTCGGCTTGCTCAGGTTTCACTTCCCGGAAGGGGTGGACAACAGCGGCTTCGTCGGGTGGCTCGCCAGCCACCTGAAGCGGGAGCTGGGTACTGGGGTTTTCGTCGTCTGCGGTCAGAACAGCGAGCAGGGGGGGATCTTCGACTATTGGGGATTCCCCGCGGAGCTGCGCGAAGCCGTCGTACGAGAAATCGAGAAGTTGCGCGGGGCTAGGAAGGTGGGCCCCGCTCCGAGCGACCGAGCGGCCGAGTAGGCGCTCGGTGCCGGGGTTCTCCAGCCGGCCGGCCCGAGAACAGTCATGTTCTCGCGGTGTTGAGGAAAGGAAGGTCCCCTCGGGTTGGAGTCGTCGCCGCGGCGCGGCTAGTCCTCCTCGCTCACGGATGACTACACGCCTGCCAGGACCAAGCGGTAGCTGAGGTCGAGTTCGTCTAGGTCGAGCAGGCGCCCGAATCTCCGGACCCATGCCCCACTCTGGAGATCCTCGCCTAACTGCCGGAGCCCCGCCTCCCTCTCCTTCCATCCGATC
>CALAEC010000309.1 GCA_937890785.1 uncultured Actinomycetes bacterium | reverse complement strand
AGGACCGCCGGCTGACCCGCCTCCGTCAGCGCATGGCGGATTGGAAGGACGCCGAGCCCGAGGGACGCTCCCCGACCGCGAGCGACCTCGACCGGAGGTTCCGGGAGGCGGTCGCAGACGACCTCGATCTGCCCACGGCCGTGAAGGTCATGGCCGAAGCCGTCTCGGCGGACGTGACCGAGGCAGAGCGGTACGACCTGCTGGCGTCGTGGGACGCCGTGCTGGGCCTCGACATCGAGCGGCTGGCTCGCGAAGGCTTCGATCTCCCCGACGACGTCAAGGCCCTGATCGAGGAGCGCGACCGGGCCCGCCGGGCTCGCGACTTCGGCCGCTCCGATGCGATCCGGGCCCGCATGATCGAGATGGGGTGGGAGGTCATGGACACCGCCGACGGGACCACGGTTCGGCCGCTGGCCGGCCATCCCCGCCCCGGATGAGCGAGCCGAACGGGTCCCGTTCGCCCGGCCCTCGCCTCCCCACCGGCATCATCCTGGCCGCGGTGATCGTTGCGCTCGTGGCGGTGTCGGGGCTGATCCTGGCCCTGTACCGGGAGACACGAGGCCCCGGTGAGATCCTGCGGCGGTTCGCCGAGGCCGTCGACGCCGGCGACTGCGAGGCCAGCTACGACCTCCTCCATGGGATCGCCCGGGCCGGGATCGAGGAGGACGCCTGGTGCGACCGGGCCCTCCCCGAGGTCGATCCGATGATCGACGCCGACTTCGGCATGGAGCGAGCGATCCTGGAGGGCGATCGAGCCCGGGTCGAGATCTCCGGGGCCCCTGCCACGGTGTGGATCCTGGGGCGGCACGGCGACCGCAGTTGGCGGGTGATCGAGCCGGAGGGCGGCTTCCCCTAGTCGACGGGCAGGCCGAGCGTCTTGGCCACGTTGGTGCGGAGGATCTCCGAAGTGCCCTCGTATAGCCGCATGGCCCGGACCTCCCGGTACCACACCTCCAGGCCGAGCTCGGTCATGAACCCCTGCCCGCCGTGGACCTGGATGCACCGATCGGCCACCCGGCCCACCATCTCGGTGGCCACCAGCTTCGCCAGGGCTGCCTCGCGGCGGCCGTCGGCGCCGCGGTCGATGTCGTCGGCGCACCGATAGACCAGCAGGCGCGCCTGCTCGAGCTCGGCGTACGAGTCGACGATGTGGCCCTGCACGTACTGGTTCGCCCCGATCGGCCGGCCGAACGCGATCCGGCCGCCGGCGTGCTCGATCATCCGGTTGAGGAGGTCGCGGGCGATGCCGAGCGCGGTCGCAGCGATCTGCAGGCGGGCCCCGTTGATCCCCTTCACGGCCGAGTAGAAGCCGAACCCGACCTCTCCCAGGACGTTGCCGCCCGGCACGCGAACGTCCTCGAAGGTGAGCTCGACGGGGTTCTGGAGCGGCGACATCGTGCGCTGCGTCCGGGTCACCGTGAACCCTGGAGTGTCGGTGTCGACGAGGAACGCCGTGATCCCCCCTTTCGCTCGCTTCTCCGGGTCGGTCACCGCGAACACCAGCGCGAAGTCGGCCTCGTCTCCGGCGGTGATGAAGTGCTTGCGGCCGTTGAGCACCCAGTCGTCGCCGGCCTTCTCCGCACGCGTCCGGATCCGGGTGGCGTCCGACCCGGCCTCCGGCTCCGTCAGGGCGAAGCACGTGGTCTTGTCGGCGGTCATCAACGGGGCCAGGTACTTCTCGCGCTGGGCCTCCGTGCAGTCGACGTAGACGGGCGTCGGACCCGCCACCACAGGGAGGATCGACTCGCCGTGCGCCAGGACCAGGCCGTGACCCGTTCCCTCCTCGAACAGCAGGACCTGTCCCAGGTGCGACAGGCCCATCCCCCCGATCTCCTCGGGCATGTGGAGGCTCCAGAACCCGAGCTCGGCGGAGCGCTTCCGCAGCTTCCGGCGTTCCTCCTTGACCCAGTCGAACCGCCCCTCCAGGAGGTCCTGGCGATAGGGCTCCTCGACGGGACGGACCTCCCGGTCCAGGAACTGGCGGAACGAGTCCCGGAGGTCGATCAGCTCCGAGGGGATGTCGATCAGCGGCACGACTCGCCTCCCGGTCGGCTCGCGGACAACCTACCGCCCGGTAGGATACCGCGAACGGGCGTTACCGCACCACCTGGAGCTCCCGAGTGGCGTGGTTGAGGCGCTGGGCGCCGGTGCCCGTGACCGTCACGATGTCCTCGATCCGCACGCCGAACTCCCCCGGGAGGTAGATGCCCGGCTCGATCGAGAAGCACATCCCCGGCCGGAGCGGCTCGTCGTTGCCCTCGACGATGTACGGCCACTCGTGCTCCTCGAGGCCGATGCCGTGCCCGGTCCGGTGGACGAACAGGTCCCCGTAGCCGGCCCGCTCGATCACCCGACGGGCGGCCCGATCCACCTCCTGGGCTGGGACGTCCGGCGCGATCGTACGGAGGGCCTCCTCCTGGGCCTCCAGCACGACCTCGTGCACACGCGGGAGCTCCGAGGGAGGCTGGCCGACCGCCACGGTCCGGGTGACGTCGGAGCAGTAGCCGTCGGTGCGGCCGCCGAAGTCCATGACCACCCCCTCACCGAAGAGGATCTCCCTCGAGGTGGGCTCGTGGTGCGGGGAGGCCCCGTTCGGACCCGACCCCACGATCGTGAACGTGACCTCATCGTTCCCGGTCTCCAGGAGGAGGGTGCCCAGGGCCCGGGCCACGTCGCGCTCGGTCCGAGTCTCCAGCCTGGTCTGGAGGAGCCGGCCCAGGGCCTCGTCCGCGTATCGCGCGGCTCGTTTCAGGAGGTCCAGCTCCTGCGCGTCCTTGATCGACCGGAGCCGCCCCATCACCCCTTCGGCCCCGACGAACCCGGCCTCCGGCAGGAGGGCCTGCAGGCGAAGCAGGTGCACCGCCCACATGCGATGGGAGCAGGCCACCCGGGACGCCTCCTCGCCGACGACGGCCCGAACCAGCGCGTACGGATCCTCGGTCTCCTGCCAGGCCCGGACCTCCGCAAGCTCGTCGATCCCGGCGTCGGTCGCCAGCCGGGCCTCGAGGCGAGGCACCACCAGGACTGGGTCGCGGCCGGGCCGCACGATCAGGCAGGTCAGCCGGGGCAACAGCGGAGGGTCGTAGCCGGCCAGGTAGATCAGGTCGGCCGAGGGCGTCACGATCACGGCGTCCAGGCCGGTCGAACCGGCAGTCTCGGCCGCGCGTGCCAGCCGGCTCCGATGGTCGGTGGGCATGGCCCGACATCATACGGGCGTCGCGGCACCGTTTCCCGTTGGACCCCTGGGGGTAAGGCTTCGTGCGCTGGTCCGGCGGATGGCCGGCGCCCGCACCGACGAGACGGGAGGTGTTGGAGATGAGTGCCATGATCCTGGCGCAGGGAGGAGCGACCGCCACGATCCTGTGGATCATCGCGGCGATCCTGGTGATCGCCGGCATCGTGAGCCTGCTGCGCGGTTCCGTGGTGGCCGGCATCGTGCTGATCATCGTCGGCCTCCTGGTGGGGCCCGGCGGCGTGAGCATCTTCGGCTAGCGGCGAGGCGGCCCGGCCGCCTCAGATCTTCAGCGCGACCACCTCGGGGAGGACCGTGAACCGGGCCGGGGTCATGCCGAGCACCTCTCCGTCCCCCTCGACGGGGAGCGGCCGCGCACCGTCGACCCGGATCTCTCGGCCTCGCAGCTCCTTGATGTGCGGGTGGGGGACGTGCTCGCCGCGGTAGATCTTGGGGATCAGCGTGAACGCCTCGGACTTCGGGCCCGTGCTGATCTGGACCTCCAGGAGGCCGTCGCCGGGGTACGAGCGGGGCGAGATCCGCATCCCTCCCCCGTAGAACTGGCAGTTGGCCACCACCACGTTGTTCGCCACCCCCGCGAACGCCTTGCGGTCGACCCGGACGTCGACCGCAGACGGCCGGTACGGGCCCAGGGCCAACCAGAACCCCCAGAAATACCGCGACCGCCCGAGCCATCGCGGCAGGCGCTCGGCTCGACCGACGACAGCCGCGCCGAGTCCGCACTCGGCCGCGTTGGCCACGTAGCGCGTGGCGATCTCGTCCCCGACCCGGTACTCCGCCTCGATCACGTCGATCGGGTACAGCCGGTCGCCCTCGAGGTGCCGGACGGCCTTGACCGTGTCGCCGGGCAGCCCGAAGGTTCGGACGAAGTCCGAGCCGGACCCGGCCGCCACCACTCCCAGGACGGCGTCGTCCGCCATGGGCCGGCCGTCCTCGAGCATCCCGTTCACCACTTCCTGCACCGTCCCGTCCCCACCGACGGCGACGAGGAACCGGGTTCCGTCCTGGAGGGCCTGGCGGGCCAACGTCGTGGCGTGTCCGGGGCCCTCGGTCTCCACGATCCGGTAGCCGAGCTTCCTGGCGATCAGCTGCCGTTCGACCTCGGGGAGCTCCTCCCCGACTCGGCCGCGCCCGGCCCGAGAGTTGGCGATCAGCACGAGGTCGCCGTACGGGCTGGCCATCACTCCGGCAGCAGCTTTCCGGGGTTGAGGACCCCGTGCGGGTCCAAGGCCTGCTTGACCGCGCGCAACGTGGCCACGCCGGCGGAACCCAGCTCGGCCTCGAGGTAGGGCGCCCGGAGCAGGCCGACCCCTCGAGCCAGCGATCCGCCGGCCCGGTGGCAGGCCTGGGCGGCGTCCTCCCAGCATTTGTGGTACCGGTCCTCAACGGACAGATCGTCCTGTCCGTGGAGCAGCACGGTGAACGTCAGCGAGGCCCCCGACCGGTGGGGATAGCTCAGATGCGTGGTCACGGGACGGGCCGCGTGGGCGCCGAGGGCGTCCCGGACCGCCGCGTACAGCTTCGGCAAGACGCTCCACAGCCCGCTCACCTCGGCCGAGTCGAGGATCACTCCGGGACCGAGCATCCGCTCCTCGCCCATGACCCGCCGGAACGTGGCGGCCCCCTCGGCGCGTCGCTCCCACCAGTGCTCGCCGAAGTCCTGGGTCAGCGCCGTGGCGCCGACGGCATCGGCCGCGACCTCGACCGCCTGGGCGTCGTCCGGCCCGCCCGGGTCGAATCCGAGGAGCAGCACGGCGCCATCCTCGTGCCCGAGCTCGTTGAAGGTCGACGTGGCCTCCGCGTCGTCGAACAGGTGGAGCATCAGCGGTCGGGCGCTTCCCTGAACGATGCTCCGAGCCACCGCGATGCCATCCTCGAACGCCGGAAGGGCGAAGGCGTGCCACCGGTACCCTTCGGGGGCCACGGCCACGGCCAGCGTGGCCCGGGTGATCACGCCCAGCGTCCCCTCCGATCCAATCAGGAGGCGCCGCAGGTCGGGCCCGATCGAGGACCGCGGCACCGGCGGCAGCCGGAGGACGTCGCCGCCGGCGAGCACGGCTTCCAGCCCGAGCACCAGGTCCGCGATCGTCCCGAACCCCGCCGAGGCCAGTCCTGCGGACGACGACGCGATCCACCCGCCCACCGAGGAGAACCCCAGCGACACGGGATGGTGACCGAGGGTCAGCCCCTCGCGGTTCAGCGCCGCCTCGAGGCGATCGCCGTGCGTCCCCGCCTCGACCTCGACGGTCAGCGACTCCCGGTCGATCTGGCCCACCGCGTTCATCAGCGAGAGGTCGAGGACCACGCATCGCCATTGCGCTTGCGCCCCGCCGGTGACGCCCGACCCGCCCCCTCTCGGCACCACCACGGTGCCGGTCTCGGCCGCCCACCCGAGGGTGGCCACGACGTCGTCCGTGCTCCTGGGGAACACCACGGCCATGGGCCGAGGGAGGCGCTCGCCGCGAATCTCCCGAAGCATGGCCAGGGGCCAGGCGTCCCTCGACCTACTGGTCAGCTCGCCGGGGTGGGTGCTCACCGCCCCGTCGGGGAGACGTTCGGTGAGCGCCGCGAGCGCGTCCACGCCCCGGATGATAGTGGGCCGCTACAGTCCGGTGTATGCCACCACTCCGCGGTTCACGGCCGCGCGCGCTTCTGCTGCCACGGACGCCGCGTCTGACGGAGCGACCTCCTCGACCTGACGGAGGAGATCGAGGAGCTGCTTACAGGTGCGGACGAAGTCGCCCGGGGCCATGGCGGTCTCCACGAGGACGTCCTCGAGCGGCTTGCCCTCGGCCCAGTGGAACGCGGCGGCCGCGAATCCCGCGTCGAGCTCCCGGGTCAGCTCGACCGAGCGGTCCTCCTCGGCCCGACGCACCCGGCGCCACAGGTCCAGGAGCCGCCGGTACCGAGCGGACAGCTCGGCGGTGGGGAACGATGGGGCCCGTGGGGTCCGCTCGCGCGACTCGTACACGAGCGTCGACACCAGCGCGGCGCTCTCGGCCGGCGAGAGCTCCGCCAGGAGCCCCTCGGCCAGCATCTCGGCGACCACCACGTCGGCCTCGCCGTAGATCCTGGCCAGGGTGGCGCCGCGATCCGTCAGCGCGAACCCATCAACATAGCCGAGGACCTCCAGCACGCTAAGGACCCGGTCGAACTGCCGGGCCAGGGTCTCCGTCCGCGATCGGATCCGCCGTTCCAGCCCCGCGATCTCTCGCTCCAGGCGCGAGACTCGGGCGGCCCACCGCTCGTGCTCACCGCGGTCGGGACAACCATGGCACGGATGCCTCGCGGCGCGGGCTTCGAGGTCCTCGGCCCTGGCCAGGGCCCGGCGATCGACCACCCGCCTCCTCGGCTTCGGCGGCCTGACGTTCAGCGAGACGAGCCTGGCGGCCAGGTCGCGTCGGTATCGGGCGCTCCGGGCGCTCCCGGACCGCGGCAGCGGGATCCGGGCCAGGGCCTCCGGCGGCTCGTCGAAGTGGTTGGCCGAGGCCCGGAAGTACCGGCGGTCCTGGGTCAGCAGCGTCGGCCGCCCGTCCCGATTGGCCAGGACCACGGCCAGGCCCCGCCGGCTGGCCCGAGGAATGTGAACCACATCCCCCGGTCGCAACGAGGCCAGCGCGTTCCGAACGTCGCCGCGGCGCGCCCGATCGTGGCGGCGGGACGCCTCCCGGCGGAGCCGTTCGGCCTCTTCGCGCATCCGCCAGTACTCGAGGAAGTCGCCACGATCGCATTCGATCCGGGCCAGTGGTCCCTCCAGGGCCTCCCGGTTCCGCTCCAGCTGGCGCTCCAGGGTCACCACCCCGCGATCGGCCTGGAACTGTCCGAACGACGAGTTCAGCAAGTGGTGGGCATCGTCGGGCGAGTAGTTGCGCACCAGGTTCACGGCCATGTTGTAGGAGGGCCGGAACGAGGACGTCAGCTCGTACGTGCGAGTGGTGGCCAGCCCGGCCACACGCTCGAAGTCGACGTCTCGCTGGTGAAGCACGACCGCGAAACCGTGCTCGTCGATCCCACGCCGTCCGGCTCGTCCGGTCAGCTGGGTGTATTCCCCGGGCGTAAGGAGCTCGTGGCGCTCGCCGGAGAATTTCCACAGGCTCTCGATGACCACGGTCCGGGCCGGCATGTTGATCCCCAGCGAGAGGGTCTCGGTGGCGAACACCACCTTCACCAGACCGGCGGCGAACAGCTCCTCGACGGTCTCCTTGAACACCGGGACCATCCCGGCGTGGTGGGCGGCGACCCCGGCCGCCAGGGCCTCGCGGAACTCGTAGTAGCCCAACGCCTGGAGGTCCTCCTCCTCCATCCACGCTGTCCGCATGTCGGCGAACTCGCGGATCCGCTCCTCCTCGGCGTGGTTGGCCAGCCGCACCCCCGCCGAGGTGAGCCACTGCACGCTCCTGTCACAGCCGGTCCGGGAAAACACGAAGTAGATCGCCGGGAGCATCCCCTCGTCGGCCAGGACCTCAACGACCTCCTCCCGTCGCGGTGTGTAGACCCGCCGATGACCCTCCCGGGGTCGCCCGATCCGCTGGTACTGCACCCTCCCGCTCCCCCGGCGTCGGTACTCGCGCGCGCGCAGCTC
Source organism: uncultured Actinomycetes bacterium (assembly GCA_937890785.1). Taxonomy (GTDB): domain Bacteria; phylum Actinomycetota; class UBA4738; order UBA4738; family CALAEC01; genus CALAEC01. Next base: position 9,352 of record CALAEC010000309.1, on the reverse strand, counting down.
ACGCTGGCCGAGGGAGGCGACATACGGGTTCGGGACCAGGCGGCCGGCCTGCTCCACGTGCATCGGGTGGAGGTCGTGGCCCACCATGTAGAGATGTTCGAGGGGCACCGGGCGCCGCTCCTCGATCACCACACGCGTGGTCCCCCGCAGGGTCGTCAGCCATTCGCCGAACTCCTCGGCGTTCGACACCGTGGCCGACAGGCAGACCACGGAGACCGACGGCGAGAGGTGGATCAGCACCTCCTCCCACACCGCGCCCCGGTACGGGTCCTGGAGGTAGTGGACCTCGTCCATCACAACGCACTCGAGGTTCTCGAGCGTGCGGCTCCGCTCGTACAGCATGTTCCGGAGCACCTCGGTGGTCATGACCACGATCGGGGCCTCGCCGTTGATCGAGTTGTCCCCGGTGAGGAGCCCCACCCGGGCCGCCCCGTACCGAGCCACGAAGTCGCCGAACTTCTGGTTCGACAGCGCCTTCAGCGGCGTGGTGTAGAAGGCCTTCCGCCCCGCCGCCAGAGCCCGCTCGATGGCGAACTCCGCCACGACGGTCTTCCCCGAGCCCGTCGGCGCTGCGACCAGAACCGACTCACCGGTGTCGAGCGCACCGATGGCCTCGATCTGGAAGGCGTCGAGCGGGAACGGGTAGCGGGCGGCGAACCGCTGCGGGTCCATCGGCCTCATTCTCCCACCGGGCCCGCAGCCCCCGGCGTCAGGCTCGGCGCAGCAGGCTCCGCGCGGCGTCGGTGAAACCCTGGGGGTCCTCCAGGTTCGACAGGTGGCCGGCGCCGTCGAGCACGACCAGCTCCGCCCCGGGGATCGCTTCGGCCATGGCCTCCGACATCGGCGGGGGCGTCAGCGTGTCCGCCGAGCCGACGATCACCGTGGTCGGCACGTCGATGCCCGCGAGCAGCGGCCTGGCGTCCGCGCGCTCCCCCAGCCCCAGCGAGGCCGCTGCGATCGACTCGCCGGGCTGCCGTCGGATCATCTCCCGGACCCGGTCCCACAGGGCCGGATCGGCCCCCTCGGAGAGGAGCGGCGGCGGCGACTCGGCGATGGCGCCGCTGCCCTCGGTCCGGGCCTTCTCGGCAACCTGTCGCCGGCGCTCCCGGCCGGCGTCGTCGTCCGGCTCGGCCCGCGAGTCGGCCAGGCCGAGGGCGGCGAACCGATCCCGATTGCGGGCCCACATGGCGAACGCCACGTAGCCGCCCATCGACACCCCCACCACCGCGGCCCGGTCGATCCCGGCCCGATCCATCTCGGCCACCACGTGATCGGCGGCGGCCTCCATCCTCATCACGTCCCCGACCCCAGGCGTGCCCCCGAAGCCTGGGAGGTTCGGCGCCACCATCTGTTCGACCTCGTTCCCGAGCGCGGCGACCTGCTCGTCCCACATCGACGCGTCGACTGGGAAGGCGTGGACCAGGACCAGGTTCGCCACGGATCAGCCCCCGGGGACCGGGAGGCCGCCGAAGTCGTCGGGGAGGCCCCCGGGAAGTCCCGCCGAGGTCGGAAGGCCGGCCAGCCGGCGCTCCTCCTGGAGGGCTCCGTACCCCGTGTCGAAGATCGTGGCCGCCGTGGACATCTGCTCCCCGATGGTCTCCAGGAGCGCGGTCCGGCTCCGCCCCTCCAGCTCGGCGGCCACGGCCACCTGCCGCGCCAGCCCCGCGTACAGCTCGAGGCCCTGCTGCATCAGGTTGCGGGCCTCTTTCAGCCCTGCCAGGTCGATGTCGATGCCCCCGATGCCGTCGCTGGCACCTTGCGCGACATCCGACCATGAGGCCGTGTTCTCCACGAGCTCGGCCTCGTTCCCCTGGCCCGCCTGGAGCTGGGACACCGCCTCCCCGAGCTGCGGGAGGACAAGCGGGCCGGCGAATGATTGCTGGGCCACACCGCCCTGGTAGAGGCGGGTCTCGACGAGCGAGGTGAACTCGGAGATCTCCTCGCGACGGCGGTCGGCGTCGCTCTGGGCGTCGGCCATGACCAGGACCCCGAACACCAGGGTCCAGCCCAACAGCACCAGCACGACCTTGGTCCCGGTCCGCCGCATCAGCGGCGTCTTCGGCGGCACCAGGAACGCACGGGGCGCCATGGCGACCGTCCGGCCGCTCCGGGTCCTGGTCCGCCGCTTCCCCTTGATGGCCACGTTCACGTCACCTCTTGAAGGCTCGAGCGATCAGGATGGCCCCCTCGTACAGCAGGTAGATGGGGACCGCCATGAGCAACATAGTGTACGGGTCCTGGGTGGGGGTGGCGACGGCGGCGAACACCACCGTCCCCATCAGCGCGTACCGGCGCCAACGCCGTAGCTGGGCGCTGGAGATCACTCGGACGCCGGTGAGGAACAGCAGGACGAGCGGCAGCTCGAACGAGAGCCCGAACGCCAGAACCAGGAAGAACAGGAAGCTCAGGTAGCGATCGATCGTCAGCAGGGGAACCAGGTTGTCTCCGCCGAACGAGAACAGGAAGGCCAGGCCGCGGGGTACCACCGCGAAGGCGAACACGGTGCCCGCGCCGAACAGCACCAGCGAGGACAGCACGAAGGGGATCCCCATCCGCCGCTCCTTGGAGGTCAGCCCGGGCGTGATGAACCGCCACAGCTGGAAGAGGATCACCGGCAGCGCCAGCATCAGCCCCACGAACAGCCCGATCTTGAGGAACGCCAGGAACGGCTCGGTGGGCGTGGTCACGATCAGCTTGTCGGTGATCGTCTCGGGCAGCGAGGCCACGGCCTCCCGGTACGGTTCCTGGAGGAAGTCCAGGACCGGCCGGTACAGGATGAACCCGCCGATCGAGCCGAGGGCCACGGCGACCGCGGAGATGATCAGCCGGCGGCGGAGCTCCTCGAGGTGCTGGACGAGCGTCATGCTCGCCTCGGTCGGGCGACCTCGCCGGCGCGGGATCAGGGGCATCGATGGGCCGCCCGTCAGGCGGGCGGAGGCTCGCCCTCCGGTGGGGCGGGCGGGGTGTCGGCCTTGCGCGCGGCCAGGCGCTGCCGACGCTGCTCGAGGGTCTCCCCCGGAGGCTCCAGGTCGCCCTCGATCTCTCGCCGGAGGTCCGATGTGGTCCGCCGGAGCTCGCGCAGCGACTTGCCGATGGTCCGGCCCATCTCGGGGAGGCGCCGGGGCCCGAAGATGACCAGCGCCAGGACCAGGATGATCAGGATCTCGCCGAACCCGAGTGACGGCACGTCGCTACCCTCTCCCGGGGGCCTGCAGCGCCGTGCCCCGCTCCTCGAGGCTGGCCATGCGCCCCTGGGCCTCCTCCGAGCCCCGCCGGATGTCCTCCAGCACCGGCACCAGCGATCGCTGGAGCTCGGCCACGGACTCGCTCAGGGACCGGAGACGCCCCATCAGTGCCACCGCCAGCGCGATCGCCACGACGACGGTGGCCACCCCCACGCCGACCAGGACCCACACCATCGTGGAGACGAGGATAGCAGGGGGGCGAGCCCGGCCTACTCGGCCGATGCCAGCAGGTCGCCGACCCAGTCGTCGCGGCGGAGCAGGAAGTGGAAGTCGATGACGTCGTCGAGGGTGAAGGCCGGGCCGTCGGGCCGGACCTCCAGCTCGGGCGAGGGCGCGGCCCGCTCGGCCACGTCCACGCCGACCGATTTCAGCAGGCTGACGATCTTCTGGTCGGCGGGCTTCTCCACGAGGTCCTCGCACGAGGGACACACGAAGCTGTAGGTCCCCTCGCCCGAGCTGGGCTCCACGGTCAGGAGGATCACGTCGGCCCGCATCTCGACCTCCCCGCAGCGGGGGCAGTTCGTCCGGATGCTGGTCATCTCGGAGGGAGTATCGGTTCGAGCGGGTCCCACCTTTACCCGCGGTACAGGGCGAGCGTCTGGTCGGCCAGGGCCCTGGCGGCCCCGGCCAGCTCCGGTGGGTCCACCACGCGGGCCTGGCCCTGGAGCCTGAGGAGCAGCTTGGCCACCCAGGCCAGGTTCTTGGTGGGAAGCGTGACCTCGAGAGCGCCGTCCCGGTCCACCGCCCGGTCGATCCGGTAGTACTCGGCGACCCACCGGGCGCCCGGAGCCAGACGCAGGCGAACCGTGCGGTCCTCGGCTCCGGGCGTGTACAGCTCCCGGCCGGGGCCCAAGAGCCCCCGGGGCTCGAACGACTCTCCCGTCGGGCGGACCTCGCGGATCCGGTCGACCCGGAACATCCGCTCGGCGTCGGCGAGGTGGTCCCAGGCCACCACATACCAGTTGCCGAGCGCTGAGAAGACGTGCTCCGGGTCGATCCGTCGGGTGGTGACGGCGTCCCGGGCCGCCGAGTAGTGATCGATCTCGAGGCGCTCTCGTTCCTCGGCGGCCCGGCGGACGGTCGCCACCGGCCCGGCGGCGACATCCGCGTGGCCCACCTCGACCCGGAGCTCGCCCAGGGTCTCGGGGCCCAGCCGCTCGGCGATCTTGTCCAGGGCCGAGCGGAGCGGCCCGGCCTCGGCCAGGCCGGGAACGCCCAGGAGCTCGGTGCCCCGCAGGTACAGGGCCACCGCCTCCGCCCTGGTCAGGCGGACCGGGCGCGAGAAGTGGTCGGCCATCCGGAGCCACACCCGGCCCTCGTCGTCGATGTCGACCTCGACCAGGTCCCCGGGGCCATAGGGCGGGAGCCCCGTCATGAACAGGAGGTTCAGGTCGGCCAGCAGCTCCCGTTCCTCGACCGAGAACAGGCGGGACAGTTCCTCGACCCTCGTCCCGGGGTTGCGAACGACGTACGGAACCACGGCCAGCAGGCGCCGCAGCCGCTCCGCGGTTCTAGAGGGCGGCACGGGCGGCCTCCAGGGCCTCGACCACCGCCGCCCGCACGGCTCGAGGGGCCAAGACCCGGGCGTCGGGCCCGAACGACAGGATCCATGACACGAACGCCTCGCCGGCGGCCGCCGGGACCTCGGCCTCGGTCCACCCGTCCCGGCCGGTCCGGAGCGTTCTGGCGCCGGGGACGCCGCCGAGCGCCCACCACGACACCTTCGGGCTGAACGCCACCCGGGCGGTGGTCTCGGGTTCCCCCAGGCCCCAGGGTCCCGCCCGCAGCTGCTCGGACCCCCTGAAGCCCTCGGGGGGCGGCTCGCCGGTGCCGGCGTCCTCGATCCCCGAGTCGATCCTGGACAGGCGGAACGACCGGGGCTCCTTCCGGCCGCGGTCCCACCCGACCAGGTACCACGCGCCGCCCCGGAACACCAGGGCCCAGGCGTCGACGTCGCGGCGTCCGGCCCGGCCGGACACCGGGCGGTACCGGAATCGGATCCGGCGGTGTCCGGAGACGGCGTCGGCGATCTGCCCCAGGTGGGGACCCGAAGCGTCCACGCCGACGGGCGAGGCCTCGTCGGTGGCCTCGATCACGCCGCCGCCGGCTCCGAGCGCCAGCTTGCGGAAGGCCCGGGCCGCGTCGCCCTCACGCCCCGGCGCGTGGGCGGCCACGAACAGCGCCGCCACCTCGTCGGCGGTGAACGAGATGTCGGGGAGCTCGTAGCGCTCCTTCGGGATCCGGTAGCCCTCCTCGACCTCCCAGGCATCGGTGGCCACGGTCTCCACGGGGATCCCGATCTGCCGGAGGGTCTCCTTGTCCCGCTCGAACTGCCGCTTGGCCGAGGCTCGATCGACCTGGTCGTACGCGGGGAGGACGTTCCGGATCTCCTCGAAGGTGAGGGGACGGCCGGTCTCCAGGAGCAACGCGACCAGGTTGACCAGCCGTTCCAGGGGGTGCATCGCGGCTAGCATACCGCCGAGGTGATCAGGCTCCGCAGGGGGATCGTGGCCCGCGCGACCGAGTCCCGCCCCGGCGTGCTCGAGCTCGAGGTCGAGGTCGAGGGGCTCACCGAGCGGGCCCTGGCGTACCCGGAGCTGACCGGGCCAGCCGCCGTCGGGGACACGGTCGTGCTGAACACGACCGCGGGTGCCCTGGGCCTGGGCACCGGCGGCTGGCACTTCGTGGTGGCGGTGGAGGGCCAGGACGACCTCGATCCGCCGGCGGCCGGCCACGTGATGAAGCTCCGGTACACGCCGCTCCAGGCCAAGGTCCAAGCCGTCGAGGAACAGGGCGGCCCGGACCGCTCGGCCTTTGATTCCGCGGACGGGCTCGACGGCACCCCGGTGGTGTGGGTCCCGCTCCATTCGATGCTCGGCGCTGCGTGCGCCGGGGCGGTGGCGGCCGGGGCCGAACGCGTGGTCCACGTGATGACCGACGGCGCGGCCCTCCCGGCGTGGTTCTCCCGGCTCCTCGCCGACCTCCGCGAGGCCGGCCTGATCCACGCGGTGGTCACCGCGGGCCAGGCGTTCGGCGGGGACCTCGAAGCCGTCAACGTGTTCAGCGGCCTCCTGGCAGCGCGCTCGGTGGCCGGCGCCGACGCCATCGTGGTGGCCGACGGTCCCGGCAAGGTGGGGACGGCCACGCGGTGGGGTGCCAGCGACGTCGGATCCGGCACCGCGCTCAACGCCGTCGGTATCCTCGGCGGCCGGCCGGTGGCGGCGCTCCGTCTCAACTTCGCCGATCCCTCGTACCGACACCACGGCGTGTCCCCGCATTCGGTCACGGTGTTATCGGAGGTGGCCCTGCTCCCCGTTCACGTGGCGGTGCCGGTCCTCGACGACGAACGACGCAGCGTGGTATGGGACGCGCTGAAGGAGGCCGGCCTGGAGGAGCGCCATCAGCTCGTCGAGGTCACCGGGCAGCCGGCCATCGACCTCCTCGCCGAACGGCGTGTGACTGCCGAGACGATGGGCCGGTCGCTCGAGGAGGAGCCGGCGTTCTTCATGGCCGCGGGGGCCGCCGGCGTGCTGGCCGGGCGGATGGCCTCCGGCGACGCGAACTGGCGAACCGAGGTGGAGGGATGAGGACCCGGAAGCTGGAGATCACGTTCAACGCCTCGGGGGCGGCCGAGGCCGGCGCCCGGGGCCGGGTGGTGGCGGTCGTGGACGTGGTCGACTCCTCCACCAGCGCCGAGGCCGCGGTGTCCGCAGGCGCCGCGGCCGTGCTGGGTGCCTCGCCGGCTGGCGCGCAGGCCCCCGTGCGGCTCGACCCCGGCGCAGTGGGCCGGCGGGCCGCCGGGATCGCCGGCAAGCTCGGCACCGACGTGGTCGTGGTGGCCGAGCCGAGGGTCGGCCCCGAGGAACAGCGGCGAGCGCGGTCCCTGCCGGTGCTGCAGGCTCTGACCACCGCGGGGGTCCGCTACGAGCTGGCGGCGAACCAGGGAGCCGAGCTCGTGGACCTGGTCGACGTCGACCGCAGGGTCGTGGTGCTCGTGTCGACCACCGGGGGCGCCGCCTTCGACGCCGCGCTGGCCGGCGGCGCTCCGGCGGCGTGCTTCGTCACGACCGCGCGGGTGTCCGGGCGGACGGGATGGGATCTGGTGGGCATCGGGGCCCGACGGGCCATCACCCTGGCCGATGAGCACGGGCGCGACCTGACGATCGTGGCGGCCTCGGCAAACTCGGCCGACGACTGCCTGGCGGCGTTCGAGATCGGCCGCCGGGTCATCACCGAAGGCTTCCTGCGGATCTAGGCAACCGCCACGGACGGCTCCAAGGCGGACCGAAGCAGGCGGAGCGGCTCGGGGTTGAGGCGGTAGAAGACCCACCGGCCGCGTTTCTCACGGTCCAGCACGCCCGCCTCGTGGAGCACCCGGAGGTGGTGGCTGACGGTCGGCTGGGAGAGCCCCAAGGGTTCGGTGAGCTCGCACACGCAGGACTCGGCGCCGGGCCGAGCCGCGATCATGCTGAGGAGCCGGAGCCGCGCTGGGTCAGCCACGACCCGGAGGGCTCCGGCCAGCCGGTCAGCGTCGGCCTCATCGAGGGCTGACCAAAGGACCGGGGGACAGCACCGCTCGTCGATCTGCTGGATCAGGCGCATGCTCAACATATTGACACGGGTCGATGCTTCCGTCAAGATATCGACCGTCATCGATACGAGGAGGTGACCGTCGATGTGCGAGGAGTGCCCTCCGGGCTGCTGCGGACCCGGCTGCTGCTAGCCGTTGGCGAACACCAGGTGCGGGAGGTCGTGGAACAGGGCCTCCCGCACCCACACCCCGAACCCGTCGGCCACGTAGCGGTGCCGGTGCTTCTCGATGAAGCCGCGGGCCTCCTCGCGGGTGAGCGGCCTCGGGTAGCACCGCGTGGTTCACATGTGCGCGATCAGCTGCTCGACGCGGTCGTCCCGTGACCGGAACGGGTCCTTGCACAGCACCGTCCGCTGGGCCTGGTCGTTGAGCTTCAGGTGCACCCAGTCGACGGTGTAGTCGCGGCGGCGCTGCTTGGCGTGCCGGATGAACTCGCCTCGGAGCCGCGCCCGGGTGGTCTGCGGCGGGTCGTGCATGGCCCGTTGGACCTCTCGCTCCCCCACCGCGCGCTCCATCCGTCCTCGCCGCTCCAACAGGTAGTACAGCCCGCGCTCCCGGTTCACGTCGTGGTAGGCCAGGTCCATCAGCGCCACCTTCGGGTGCGACAGCGAGTACCCGTGCTTCTCGCGGAAGGCCCGGATCAGCTGGTGCTTGGCCACCCAGTCGATCTTCGTTCGCAGCCGGTCGTGGTCACCGCGCCGGAGCGCGGTGAGCGCACCCTCCCACTCCTCGAGGATCCGGGAGGCCGCCCCGTCGAGCCCTCGGTGGTCGGCGAACCGCCGGGCCCGCTCGAGGTACTGCTCCTGGAGGTCGAGCGCGGACATCTCCCGGCCGTTGGCCAACCGGACCTTCTTCCGGCAGGTGATGTCGTGGCTGATCTCCCGGATGGCCCGGATCGGGTTCTCGAGCGTGAGGTCGCGCATCACGGTGTTCTCCTCGACCATGCGGAGTACCAGGTCCGTCACGCCGACCTTGAGGTACGTGGTGAACTCGCTCATGTTCGAGTCGCCCACGATGACGTGGAGCCGCCGGTAGCGCTCCGCGTCGGCGTGGGGCTCGTCACGAGTGTTGATGATCGGGCGCGACCGTGTGGTGGCCGAGGACACGCCCTCCCAGATGTGCTCGGCGCGCTGGGACAGGCAGTACTGGGCTCCCCGAGGCCCGTGGAGGACCTTGCCGGCTCCGGCGAACACCTGCCGGGTGACGAAGAACGGGATCAGCACCTCGGCCATCCGGGCGAACTCGCCCTGCCGGGCCACCAGGTAGTTCTCGTGGCACCCGTAGGAGTTCCCGGCCGAGTCGGTGTTGTTCTTGAACAGGAACACTTCGCCGGAGATGCCCTCCTCGTGCAAGCGGAGCTCGGCCGCCGACAGGAGCGCCTCCAGCACCCGTTCCCCGGCCTTGTCGTGGGCCACCAGGTCCAGCACCGAGTCGCACTCCGGCGTGGCGTACTCGGGGTGTGAGCCGACGTCGAGGTACAGGCGGGCCCCGTTCTCCAGGAACACGTTGGAGGACC
>CALAEC010000308.1 GCA_937890785.1 uncultured Actinomycetes bacterium | reverse complement strand
CCGAAGCCTCACGCGGCGCCGCGACCACCGCCGGCCCCTCGGGCCGAGTGCTCCGAGCAACCCTTGCGGGTGCTCCGGATGGGCTCCGTCGGTAGCCCCTTTCGTTGGGCTTTGGGGCCTTCCGAGTTACCCCGCCCGCACAGCCAGTTGGCCTTCCCGACCGTACGACCAGGTTGCGCCCAGTCGACCTTACGGCTTTCCCAGGGGGCCCCGTCGGACCTTCCGGGCTCGCCGCTCCGGCTGCTCGGAGCGAGGCGAAGACTAGACGGGGGCCGGCGGAGCGTCAACTCGCCAAAAGGCCTGGTGGAGATGGATCAGCGCAGGTCAGAGGGCCATTTTTTCTTGTCACACTATCCCGCGACCGGGACCGGCACGACGCCGGGGACCAGCTCGCCGTACACGCGCAGCACTCCCTCCGTGGCCGCCTCCCAGGAGAACGTCGCCGCACGCCGGCGCCCCGCCTCACCGAGCCTGCGGGCCAGCGCCGGATCCGCCACCAGCCGCAGGATCCGCTCCGCATACCGCTCCGGGTCGTGGCCCTCCACGAGATATCCGGTGCCACCGGTCTCGACGACGTGCCGCAAGCCCCCGACCGAGGCCGCCACGACCGGAACCCCGCAGGCCTGGGCCTCCAGGGCTGCCAGGCCGAACGACTCGGACCGGGAGGGCATCAGGAGGACGTCGGCCGCGGAGTAGACCCACGGCAGCTCATCGTGCGGCCGGGGGTCGAGGAAGACGACGCGGTCGGCCACGCCTTCGGCGGCAGCCAGGTCTCGCAACCCCCGCGCGTATGCCAGCCCGTCGGGCCCGCTGGGACCCCCCACCACCACCAGGACGGCATCCGGCCGGGTCCGCATGGCCTCAGCCGCGGCCCGGATGGCCACGTCCGGTCCCTTGAGGGGCTGGAGGCGCCCCACGAACAGCAGGACCTCCCGCCCGCCGAGCCCCAGCCGCCGGCGGGCTTCCTCCCGGTCCCGGGGGAAGAACGCCGCCGTGTCGACCCCGGGCGGGACCACGCGGATCCGTTCGGGGAGCGCGCCGTACAGCCGGACCACGTCCTCGGCCTCACCCGAGGTCGGCACCAAGACGCGGTCCGCCCGAGCGATGGACCGGCGTTCGGCCTCGAGGCGTTCGGCCGGCTCCTCGGCTCCCACCAGGGCAAGGTTCTTGATCTCGCCCAGGGTGTGGAACGACACCACCAGCGGGATGCCCCACCGTGCGGCGGCTTCCAGCCCGGGCTCCCCCGACAGCCAGTAGTGCGCGTGGACCAGATCGTAGGGGGCGCCCTCCCGCCCCCACGACAGGATGCCGTCCTCGAACCGGGGCAGAAGCCCGACGAGATCCTCCTTGTGCACCGGTGCACACGGACCCGCGTTGACCTGCACGATCCTGGTCAGGGGGCCGATCTCCTCGACCTCGGGGACGCCGCGACCGGCGCAGCGGGTGAACACGTCGACCGCGACGCCACGTCGGGCCAGTCCGAGTGCGACCGACCGGACGTAGACGTTCATGCCGCCGGAGTCACCGGCCCCGGGCTGGTCGAGCGGCGAGGTGTGCAGGCTGATGGCCGCGATCCGTGCAGCGGGCTCGGTCATCACCGACATCGCAGGGGAGTACGTATCCATCCGAAAAGGAAAGAACCCGCCCGGCGGGCGGGTTCTTCCCCCGAGGGCCGATGCCGTCAGCTGGCCTTGCGGCCGGAGCGCTTCTGCTCCTCCATCCCCAGGGCCTTGCGAACGCTGGTGGCCGCGCCCTTCAGCTGGCGCGAGGCCTGCTTGGTGCCCGCCACGGCCCGCTTCGCGGGGCCGGAGCGCTGGATCCGCTTCACCAGCGTCTCGCCCCGGTCGGCCAGCCCCTCATAGACTCCCGCGACCTCCGGCGCCCCGATCGAGCGAGCCCGGTCGAACATGACCTTGGCTCGCTCGGCGACGAACTCGCCGGTGCCGAGGATCGCGAAGGGAGCCTTCTTCAGCCGGTCCATCGTTCCGTCACCTCCTCCTCCAGTTCGGTGGTTTCCGGTGTCTCGGGCCGGCGCCGGCGGCGCCCGGCCTTCCGCTGCCGCTCGGTCTCCGACCGGAAGCTCGAGTAGATCTGCACCAGAACCTGCTTCTGCCGTTCGGTGATGGCCCGGTCCGCCAGGATCGCACCGACCAGGTCGCCGTCGTCGCGCTTCCGCTCGTCGAGGATCCCGGCCTGGACATACAGCGTCTCGGCTGAGATCCGGAGCGCCTTGGCGATCCCGTTGAGGATCTCGGCGCTCGGCTTGCGGAGCCCTCGCTCGATCTGCGAGAGGTAGGGGTTGGATACCCCTGCCATCGAGGCCAGCTTTCGAAGCGACAGCCCCACGGAGCGGCGCTGCTCCCGGATGAACGAGCCCACGTCCCGCACCTTCACCACGTTCACCAGGGTACCAGACCGTGTATAACTGCAGCAAGCACTTTGCTTGCTCCGAGCAAGCGCCCGGGCCTTCGGTCAGGCTGATCGAAGCTCGAAGTCTGCGACGAGCTCACCGACCGGGCGCCCGCCGCCGAGCACCGGGGGCCTGGCGAAACGCGCCAGGCCGGGCGTGTCGGGATCGGAGATGACCTCCAGCAGGGCCAGGGCCCGGACCAGCGCCGGCTCCGCCGCACGAGCAGCCCCGTCGGCCACCTTCACGGCGACCCCGATCCCCCGACCGATGACACCCGCGCACACCAGGCCCTCCGCCCCCACCTTCACCACGACCTCGGGCACCGCCTCCATCATCGCGGTGCACAGGCGATCCCGACCCGCCACCAGGTACGGGGCGGCCCGCATCGCCGCAACGGCCCGCTCGGCGCCGCTCACCAGGCCCGGCGAGACCAGAGCCGCGTACAGCCGGGCCACCGAGGACAGGGGCAAGGCGTGCACGGGGACGCCGCATCCATCCACGCCGATCGCGACCGGCTCGCCGGCGGCCCCCCTCACCGCCTCGAGCACCGCCACCTGGAGCGGGTGCGAGGCTTCGGGGTACGTGGCCGGATCGAATCTGCTGCGAACGCAGGCCAGCAGCATCCCCGCGTGCTTGCCCGAGCAGTTGTGGTACTCGGGCCGGGGCCCCTCGACGGCCGCCGCCGAGTCCTGGTCCAGCGGCCACGACGGCGGCGTCCGGAGCGCGTCGACGCCCAGGCCGGCCCGCTCGAGGATGGCCCGCACGCGGCCAAGGTGGACCGGCTCGCCGTTGTGCGACGCGCACATCACGGCCACGTCCTGGGCCTCCGGCTCATCGCCGGCCAGCGTCAGGCTCACCGCCGCCTGGAGGGGCTTCATCGACGACCGGGCGAAGGTCACGACGTCGGGATCCCCGGTCCCAGCGATGAGCCGGCCGTCGGCGTCGGCGACGGCGACCGAGCCGAGGTGGACCGCTTCCTGGTAGCCCGAGCGCAGCACGCGGACGAGGGGGACCGCCGGCACGGCGGCTAGCCTAGCGACCTAGCGGGGGTGTCCGTTGGCCGGCGCGGACGTGATCGTCGGCTCGAACGGGGGGGCGTCGGGCTCCCCTTCCGCCCGCCCCGCCATCATCTCGACGAACGCCTCGACCACGACCGGGTCGAACTGGCTGCCGGCCCGCCGAGCGATCTCGTCGAGAGCGTCCTGCGGGGGACGGGCCTTCCGGTACGGCCGGTCGTTGGTGATCGCGTCGAACGCGTCCACCACCGAGAAGATGCGGGCGGGCGTGGGGATGGCCTCCCCCCGAAGTCCGTGCGGATAGCCGGATCCGTCGAACCGCTCGTGGTGGTGGCGGATCACCAGCACGGCGTCGCCCATGAACCTGAGGGGAGTGACGATCTGGGCGCCGACCTCGGGATGGGTCCGCATCTCCAGCCACTCCGTCGGGGTCAGGTCGCCGCGCTTCATCAGGATCCGTTCGGCGATGGCCACCTTCCCGATGTCGTGGAGGCGGTAGCCCCAGCCGATCTCCGGCCGCTCGGCCAGCCTCGGCTCCACCAGGCGGGTCAGCTCCAGCGCCAGCTCCATGCTTCGGTCGAGGTGGCGCCGGGTGTTCTCATCCTTGGCCTCGACCAGAACGGCCAGGCTCTCCATCGTGGAGAGGTACGAGTCCGACAGGCGCTCCAGGGCTTCCTCGAGGTCGCGGGCCCGCTCTCGCTCCTGCTTGTACAGCGACTTCAGGTCCCTGGCGAAGGCCACGAGCTGCCCGTGGACGACGTCCGGCTCAGGGTGGTCGGTCACTCCGGTGTCCCCGCGCCCACTCCGACCGCCTCGAGGATGTCGAGCGGCGAGAACGGCTTCCGCAGGTACGCGTCGGCGCCGGCCTCCCGGCCGGCCCGTTCGTCCTCCTCGGAGGAGCGAGCCGTGACCATGACGATCCTGGTGCTCTCGGCACGGGCCTTGATGGCCCGGCACACCTCGTAGCCGTTGAGGCCGGGCATCATCACGTCGAGGATGACCACGTCGGGCTGGAGGATGTCGGCCAGGGCCAGGCCGGCCTCGCCGTTCGGGGCCACGGCCACCTCGTAGTCCTCCATGCCCAGGAGCGTCCGAAGGACCTCGCGCACCGTGGGGTGGTCCTCGACGACCAGGATCTTCAGCTTGCTCACTCGCGCTCCGATCGCACGTGCCGAGGTTGGACGTGGGGCGTCCGCACGGTAGGGGTATCGGCGGTGGAGCGGCACCCCTTAACGGGGCGTTCGGCTATTCGTCGCTCGCCTGGGCCAGGCTCCCGTGCTGCTCCCGGAGCCGCCGTTTCACCTCGTCCTGGAGCAGGTCGAGGGCCCGGATCACCTGGGAGCGGGTCTCGGAGACCCCCCGCTCCTCTGCATCGATCCGATCCACGGCGGCCTCGAGGTCCCCGTCGGAGAGCGCGGCCAGATCGGACAGGTGCGCGTCCGAGAGGAGCCGCTCGACCCGGCGGCGGGCCAGGGCCAGCTCCTCGTCGGGAAGCGTCACCATCGGGGCCTCCCCCCGGGAGGGCCCTCGGGAGCCCTCGGAGAGAACCGACACCACCCGCTCCACCACCGACTGGGGCTCCCCGCCGCTCCGGCGCCGGTCGAGCTCGTCGCGGAGGATGTCCCGGCGCCCCTGGAGCAGTCGGCGCAGGAACGAGAGGTACTCGAGCTCGGCGCGGGCGAGATCGCGGCGCCGCCGGACCTCCCGATCGTCGAGCCCGCCGAGGCCGTCGGTGAACCCCTCGGCCAGGACCTGGTCGACCCGTCGCTTCCCTCCGACCAACGGCGCGTCGCTCATGCATCCCTCCCCGTGATCCCGGTGATGGCCCGGGCCTGGTCGGGGGTGGCGATCTCCCGTCCGATCTCCCGGGCGATTCGAGCCACCCTGGCCACCAGCTCCTCGTTCGAGGCAGCCAGCCGGCCCCTGGCGTAGTGGATCGTATCCTCGAACCCCGTCCGCACGTGGCCGCCCAGGGCCAGGGCGGTGAGCGTTACCGGCAGATGGCTCCGGCCCATCCCGGTGGCCGACCACGTGGCCCCGGCCGGCAGGATCGAGACCATGTGAAGGACTGCCTGGGGCGTCCCCGCCATCCCCCCCGGCACCCCCAGGACGATGTCGAAGTGCTGGTGCCGCGGCTCGACGTCGTGCTCGGCGACCAGCCGCCGGGCGGTCTCGACCATCCCGGTGTCGAACGCCTCGAACTCCGGCTGGATCCCCAGCTCCCGCATCCGCAGGAACAGCCGCTCCACGAGGGGGAGGGGGTTCTCGAACACCTCCCGGCCGAAGTTCACGGTGCCCGTGGTCAGCGTGGCCATCTCGGGCTTCAGCTCCAGCGGCTGGGCCCGCTCCTCCTCGGTCATCCCGACCGAGCCCCCGGTCGAGGTCTGGATCACCACGTCGGGGGCGGCCCGCCGGATCGCGTCCATGACCAGGCCGAACCGCTCCCGGTCCTGCGTGGGGCTGCCGGCCCTGTCGCGCACGTGGAGGTGGACGATCGAGGCGCCGGCCTCTCGGCACCGGGCCACCTCCTCGGCGATCTCCTCCGGGGTGACCGGCAGGTTCGGTTGTTCGTCGCGTCCGAGCTCGCCGCCGACGGGCGCCACCGTGATGACCAGGGGATCCACGCGGAAGAGCCTACCGCCCGGCGGCTGGGGGCGCGCCCCGGCCTCTCAGGCCGATTCAGCGGGGGCCGTATCGCCCTCGGCGGCCTCCGGATGGCCGACCGCCCTGAGGATGTCCTCCGCCCGGAACGGCTTCCGGAGGTAGTCGTCGGCCCCCGCCGCCAGCGCCGCCAGCTCGTCCTCCGTCGAGGTCCTGGCGGTGATCATGACGATCTTGGGTGAAGCGGGGCCGGCCTTGAGGGCCCGGCACACCTCGTAGCCGTTCATCCGGGGCATCATGATGTCGAGGAAGACGACGTCGGGCTTCACGAGCTGTGCCAGCGCCAGGCCCGCCTCGCCGTCCACGGCCGTGGCCACATCGACCCCCACCGGGCGAAGGATCGCGCTGACGAGGGCCAGGATCGTGGGTTCGTCGTCCACGACCACGACTTTGACCTTCCTGCTCACCGCCCCTCCCAGATGCGTTTGGAGCCGCCCTCACGTCTTTCCTTCAGGTATCGGCCGAAGATCGGTCGGACATTAGGGTTCGTCCGGCTTGTGAGGGGCCCTCGCGCCGCGCCGCGTCAGCAGACGGCCGCGACGTATGGGGTGGGGTTCACCAGGACGCCGTTCGGGTGGTACTCGAAGTGGAGGTGGGGCGTCCCGGTGGCGTTGCCGGTGTCGCCGATGTAGCCGATCAACGTGCCGGCTTCGACGTAGCCGGAGGCGTCGCTGAAGCCCTGGAGGTGGGCATAGAACGTGAACGTCCCGCCGCTGGAGTGGACGTAGGCCTGGTTGCCCCCGAGGGAGCTCGACGAAGAGCTCACGGTCCCGGGGAGCGCCGCGTACACCGGCTGGCCGTACCCCCCCATCATGTCGACCCCGGCGTGGCTTCGACCGCCGGACCGAGGCGCCCCGAACGTGTCGCTGAACGAAGTCCCGGGGGCCGGGCACGCCTGCAGAGCCTGTCCGGCCACCGTGCCGATCGACCCGGGGGCACCGCCGCCGCCGGCCGCCGCCGCCGCCGCAGCCGCCGCCGCGGCCGCCGCAGCCTGCTCGGCGGCCAGCTGATCGGCCCACTTCTCTCGGAGCGCCTGGGCCTCGTCCAGCCGCTGGTAGACGATCTGCTTCTGCCGCTCCGCTTCCTCGAACGCCGCCTGGTACTCCTCCTCGAGCTTCGCCATCCGCTCGCGGTGGCGGCGGAGCTCCTCGGCCAGCACGGCGACGCGGGTCGCCAGGTCGGCGTCATCCTGGGCCAGCCGCTCCAGGTAGACCAGGCGGTCTGAGAACTCCGTGAACGACTCGGCCTCGAGCAGGAGCTGCCACGTGTTGGTGGGACCGAGCTTGTAGGCCTCCTGGGCCCGGGTGGCCAGGTCCTCCTCCAAGCCGAGGATCTTCGCATGTGCCTTCTCCAGCTCGGCGCGGGTGGCGTCGATCTCCTCGCGGGTGCGGATCAGCGTGGCGTGGGCCTCGTCGTACCGCTCGGTGGCGCGCTGGGCCTCCGCCTCGAGCTGGGCGACCCGCCGCTTTGCTTCTTCGAGCTTGTCCTCGGTGCTCTGGGCGAAGGTGGGGTCCGCAAGCAGCCCCCCGGCGAGGATCGCCGTGAGAGCCAGGGCGATGTGAACTCTCCGTACGGTCAACCGCCTCCCTCCCGAGTCGCGGCTCGGGTGCCGACCGGTTGGTGGCCGGGCAAATTTCGCGCTGAACCCTAACAGGTGCCCTGGAGACCTTCAACCACGCGCCGAGCAGCACAAATCGGACACGGTCCATCGGACGCCGCGTGGATCGACACCGCCGGCGGGTGACGGGTAACGTTCCGGCTGTGCGCGGCGACGTCGTGGACGTGCTGGCTGGGCTGGCCCTGTTCGCCGACCTGGGGCGACCCCAGCTCGAGTCCGTGGCCCACACGTTCGAGGAGGAGATGTTCACCGAGGGCCAGCGGATCCTCCGACAGGGGCTCGCCGGCTCGAACTTCTACGTGATCCTCGACGGCGAGGCCGCCGTGCGGGTCGATGGCCGCGACCTGGCCACCCTCGGTCGGGGCGACTTCTTCGGTGAGGTCTCGGTCCTCCTGGGCGAGACGCCCACGGCCGACGTCGTGGCCACCCGGTCGATGCGGTGCCTGGTCCTGCCCGGCGCCGAGGTGGAGCCGTTCCTGGTCTCCCACCCGAGGGTGCTCTTCCGGATGCTCCAGGCCGAGGCCCGCCGCCTGCGCGCCACGATCCAGTGGCAGAGCTAGGGGAACGCCCCTTCCCTCCGGGCGACTATCCCGTGGTCATCCTGGGGAGTGGGCCGGGTGGCCTCCAGATGTCCTACTCGCTCTCCCGGCTCGGCGTGCGGCACGCACTCCTGTCCCAGGACGATCTCCCGGGGGGGATGTTCCGCCGGTTCCCCTTCTTCCAACGGCTGATCACCTGGTCGAAGCCGTACGCGCCGTTCGACCGGAAGGCCCGCGAGTACGAGTGGTACGACTGGAACAGCCTGCTGGCCGAGGACGACGAGCACCGAGCGCTCGTCCCCGAGTTCATGGACGGCACCTCGTACTTCCCCTCCCGGGCCGAGATGGAGCGGGGCCTGGAGACGTTCGCCGAGCGTGCCGGCGTGCGGGTCCGGTCCGGCTGCAAGTGGGAAGCCACGCGCTCGGACGGCGACGGCCTCGTCGTCGAGACCTCGGACGGCGAGTACCGGTGCCGGGCGTTGGTCGTGGCGGTCGGCATGACGGAGCCGTGGAAGCCCGACATCCCCGGGATCGAGCACGTCCCGCACTACGTCGACATCGATCCCGCCGAAGCGTACGCCGACCGGCGGGTGTTCGTGATCGGGAAGCGGAACTCGGGATTCGAGATCGCAGACGGGCTCCTGCCGTGGGCGCGGCAGATCGTCCTGGGCTCGCCCCGCCCGACCAAGCTCTCGATCGTGCTGGCTTCGGTGGCCGCGGCCCGGGCCCGGTACATGCAGCCGTACGAGGACCACGCGCTGGGGGGCGGCACGTTCGTGATCGACGCGGCCATCGAGGGGATCGAGCGGACCGGCGACGGGTTCCGCGTGTCGTGCACCGGGACCACCGTGCCGGGTGAGTTCCTGTTCGAGGCCGATCGGGTGATCGCGGCCACCGGGTTCGGCACGCCGCTGGGCGACCTCCCCGACCTCGGCGTGGCCACGTTCTATCAGGGGCGCCTGCCGGCGCAGACGCCGTACTGGGAGAGCTCCACCGCGCCCGGGATCTACTTCGCCGGCTCGATCACCCAGGGCTCGATCGGCCTGAAGAAGTACGGCCGCCCCGGCGCCTCGGCGTCGGTCCACGGGTTCCGGTACAACGCCCGGGTCCTCGCCGAGCACCTGGCCCGGAGAGGGTTCGGCGTTCCCGTCGAACGTCCCAGGCTGCAGGAGAGCGATGTCGTGCCGCTGCTCCTCGCGGAAATGACCCGAGGCCCGGAGCTGTGGCACCAGCAGGCCTACCTGGCGCACGTGGTCACCTTCGATCCGGCTGACGGCATCCTCGACGAGGGGATCCAGCCACTGGCCCACTTCGTCGACGTCGGCGGCCCCGACGCCGTCGCGGTCACCGTCGAAACCGACGACCACAACGAGATCCACCCGGCCGTGTACCGTCGCCGTGGCGGCTCGATCGAGGAGCACCGGCTGGAGGGCAACCTGCTCCACGACTTCGAGACCGCGGAACACCGGGCGCAGCTCAGGGGTTTGCTCCAGGGATACGTCGGATAGGAGGACTCGGATGGCCATCGAGGACATGGACGAGCTTCGGAAGATCTACGAGGAGACCACCACGATCGCGGTCGTGGGAGCCTCCGGTGACGAGCGCAAGGCGGCCCACTCGATCCCGCGCTACCTCCAACGCCAGGGCTTCCGGATCATCCCGGTCAACCCGAAGGGCGGGGAGATCCTCGGCGAGAAGGTGTACGAGCGACTCGAGGACATTCCCGAACCGATCGACGTCGTCGACGTGTTCCGGCCGTCCGAGGAGACTCCGCCGGTGGCGCAGGACGCCGTGAAGGTCGGGGCCAAGGTGCTGTGGCTCCAGGAGGGGATCTCCTCCGACGAGGCCGAGCGGATCGCCTCCGAGGGCGGCCTCAAGGTCGTCATGAACCGGTGCATGGGTGAGACGCATTACCAGCTGCGGCTGGGTCCCGGCCCGCGGGCCGAGCGCCAGGGCGTCTAGCCGGACATCGCCTCGATCAGGATGTCCGCGACCTCGGGGCGGCTGAACTCGGGGGGCGGGCGCTCCCCGCTGCGGAGCATCTCCCGCACCTTCGTCCCGGACAGGATCAGCCGGTCCTCGTCGCCGTGGGGGCAGATCTTCGGCGTGGCCATGCCCTCGCACCGATGGCACCAGAACGCGTGCTCGAACATCAGCGGCACGATGCCGAGGTCGTCAGCATCGAACCGCTCGAAGATCCGCTGCGCGTCGAAGGTGCCGTAGAAGTCGCCGACGCCGGCGTGGTCGCGGCCCACGATGAAGTGGGTGCACCCGTAGTTCTTCCGCACCAGCGCGTGGAAGACGGCCTCCTTCGGTCCCGCGTACCGCATCGCCGCGGGAAACACCGAGAGCAGGATGCGGTCCTTCGGGTAGTAGGCGTCCAGGAGGACCTCGTAGCACCGCATCCGGACGTCGGCGGGAACGTCGTCCTCCTTCGTCTCGCCGACCAGGGGGTGGAGCAGCAGCCCGTCCACGATCTCCAGCGCGCACTTCTGGATGTACTCGTGCGCCCGGTGGACCGGGTTCCTGGTCTGGAAGCCAACCACCTTCCGCCATCCCCGTTCGTCGAACGCGACGCGGGTCTCGGCCGGCGTCCGCCGGTGCTCGACGAACGAGGCGTGCGCGGGAAGCTCGAACACGCGGATCCCCCCGCCCACGGCCCAGTCGCCGGCCCGGTCCAGTGCGGCCACGCCGGGATGGGCCCGGTCGGCGGTCTGGAACACCGCCAGGGCCTCGGCCTCACGGTCGCGGCGGAAGGTCTCGCCGACGTCGAGGATCGCCGCGGGCACCCCCTCGATCGTGAGGGCCACCCCGTCCGCTCGGCCGATCCGCTTGAGGCCGTCGTCGTCCACCGACAGCGTGATCGGGATGCTCCACACGAGCCCGTCGGCCAACCGCATCTCGTCGAGCACGCCGCGATAGTCCTTCTCGCCCATGAACCCCCGGAGCGGCGAGAGGGCCCCGGTGGCCAGCATCTCGAGGTCCGCGGCCTCACGAGCGCCCAGGGCGACCTTGGGGAGCTGTCGGGCCTCGTCGAGGGCTCGTTCGGCGGCGGCGCCGGTGAGGACGAGGTCGACGAGCTCGCCCCCGTGGGGTGGGATCGGTCCGGCCAAGGCGGGCAGAGGATAGCGCCTCACCGGCGCGTGGCGTCCAGGCTGCCCTCCAGCGTCAGCAGGAACTGCTTCCGCCCAAGGCCGCCGGTGTAGCCGCCCAGCCCGCCACCCGCGTGGACGACCCGGTGGCACGGCACCACGATCGGGATCGGGTTCGAGCCGAGCGCGTTGCCGGCCGCGCGGTAGGCGCGCTCGCTTCCGGCGCGGGACGCCACGTCTCGGTACGTGCTGAGCCGGCCGAAGGGGATCCGGGCCGTGGCCCGGAGGACCTTCCTGGTGAACCCGCGGGTCAGGGTCCAGTCGACCGGGACCTCGAACCCTCGGCGCCGGCCCTCGAAGTACTGGTCGAGCTCCCGCCGAACCTCGTCGGTTCGGCCGGGGAGCCGGAGGACGCGCGGCGAGAGCTCTCCGGCGAGCTCCTCGAGAACATCGCCCTCGTCCCCGTACGAGAGCCGGACCAGGCCACGGGCGGTCACCGCCACCAGCAGCGGGCCGAGCGGAGAGTCCACCACCTCGTACGCCACGTCGACAGGGCCGTCGCGCTCAGCCCGGCGCAGGAACCGCACCACGGCGGCCTCGACATCATCGCCGGGAATCTCGGCGCCGCGGAGGGCCCGCTCGATCTCGCTCATGCCATCTCCTCTCGCAGCCGGCGCAGCGCCAACCGCACATTCTGCCGAGCCGCAGCGTCCGTGGTCCCCATCGCCCTGGCCACCTCCTGGTACGGGAGGTCGCCGACGAAGCGGAGCACCACTGCCTGCCGCTGCCGCGGCGGCAGGTTCCGCACCCGCCGCCAGACCCCCGGATCTCCGTCGTCCTCGGGCCGCCCAGCCCGGTCGGGGACGCTGCCCACCGGCTCTGGGCGCCGGCGCCGGGACCGATGGGTGTCCATCGCCTTCCGGTGCGCGATCGTCATCACCCAGGCCCGAAGGTTCGAGCCGGGACGGAGCCTCGGGTACGCCCGGAGCGCGGCCATGAACGTCTCCTGGAAGCAGTCGTCGGCGTCGTGCCTGCCGACCGAGGCCACCAGGAAGCGGTACACGTCCGGCCCGTGCTCCTCCAAGAACCGCTGGAACGGCGGCGTTCCCACACCCATAGAACGCCGGGGCGGCCGGTTCCGTGAAGTCGGGTCCGAAGGCCGAACCACGACGGCGAGCCTACCCTGCTACGCTCGGGGCGAGCGTGCGACGCATCGTGTTCCTCACCGGCCGCTCCCCCGACCAGGTCCTCCCCGCCGCCTCTGTCATCGGCGCCGACCTCAAGACCGAGCCGCCGTCGCCCCAGTCGCTGGCGCGGCTCCCCGACCTCGGCCCCGACCTGCTCGTCGCCGACGCGGTGGAGGACCCGGCGCGGGCCCACGAGCTTCTCGGCGTGCTGGCTTCGGCGGGATCCGCGGTCCCCGCGCTGGCCGTGCTCAGCCGCGAGGACCTGGGGCGGTTCGACTGGGCCGCCGTCGCCGACGAGTTCGTCTTCCCCGAGGTCTCGGAGGCCGAGCTCCGGCTCCGCCTCGACCTGCTGGTCGCGCGCCGGGGCGCGGCCGGAGACGCCGTGATCCGCCTCGGCCCGGTGGCCATCAATGTGGAGACGTATCAGGTCACGGCGGGAGCCCGGGTCCTCGACCTCACGTTCAAGGAGTTCGAGCTACTGCGCTTCCTGGCCCGGCATCGCGGCCGGGTGTTCTCCCGGGCCAAGCTGCTCCGGGAGGTGTGGGGCTACGACTTCTACGGCGGCACCCGGACCGTCGACGTCCACGTCCGCCGTCTGCGTGCCAAGCTCGGCCCGGAGCATGAGCACCTCGTCGAGACGGTCCGCGGCGTGGGCTATCGCGCGACCGAGTCCGCGTAGCTCCGTTACACGGAATTAACCGGGCCGAAACCATCGGGCAACGGCTCGCGGCTACCCTTCGTTCGACCTCGACGGGAAGGAGGACGCGTGGCGTCACCCAAGGACGTGCTCGACCTGGCGAAGAAGGCCGAGGCGAAGATCGTGGACTTCCGCTTCTGCGACATGCCCGGCCTGATGCAGCACTTCTCCGTTCCGATCTCCGAGCTGACCGAGGAGGGATTCGAGGATGGCTACGGATTCGACGGTTCCTCGATCCGGGGGTTCCAGGAGATCCAGGAGTCGGACATGCTGCTGGTCCCCGATGCCGGCACGGCGTACATGGACCCGTTCACCCAGGTCCCGACGCTGGCGCTGCACTGCTTCGTCAAGGACCCGGTAACCGGCGAGATGTACAGCCGCGATCCCCGGGGGATCGCCAGGAAGGCCGAGCTGTACCTGAAGCAGACGGGCATCGCCGACACGTCGTTCTGGGGACCGGAGTGCGAGTTCTACATCTTCGACTCGATCCGGTTCGACCAGAACCAGCACGAGGGCTACTACCACATCGACGCGATCGAGGGCGTGTGGAACTCGGGCGCCGAGGAGGGCGGCAGGAACCTGGGCTACAAGCCGCGGTACAAGGAGGGGTACTTCCCGCTCCCACCGATGGACCACTACCAGGACCTCCGGAGCGAGATGACCCTGAGGCTCGCGCAGGTGGGGATCCAGGTCGAGGTCCACCATCACGAGGTCGGCACGGCCGGCCAGGCGGAGATCGACATCCGCTACGACACGCTCCTGAAGACCGCCGACAACGTCCTCAAGTACAAATACGTGGTCAAGAACACGGCCCGGGAGGCCGGGAAGACCGTCACGTTCATGCCGAAGCCGATCTTCCAGGACAACGGCTCGGGCATGCACACGCATCAGTCGCTGTGGCGGGGTGGTGAGAACCTGTTCTGGGACGAGGTCGGGTACGCACAGATCTCGGACATGTGCCGGTGGTACATCGGCGGGCTCCTCACCCACGCCCCGGCGCTCCTGGCGTTCTGCGCGCCGACGACGAACTCCTACCGACGCCTGGTGCCGGGCTACGAGGCGCCGATCAACCTGGTGTACTCGCAGCGGAACCGCTCGGCGTGCGCCCGGATCCCCGTGTACTACAAGACGCCGGCCGCGAAGCGGATCGAGTTCCGTTCGCCCGACCCCTCGTGCAACCCCTACCTGGCCTTCGCGGCGATGTTGATGGCCGGCCTCGATGGGGTGAAGAACAAGATCGAGCCGCCGGACCCGATCGACAAGGACCTGTACGACCTCCCCCCCGAGGAGGCCGTTCAGGTGAAGCAGGTCCCGGGCTCCCTGGAGGAGGTCCTCGAGGCGCTGGAGGCCGACCAGGGGTTCCTGCTCGAGGGCGGGGTGTTCACCCAGGACGTCATCGACACCTGGCTCGAGTACAAGCGGAAGAACGAGGTCGACGAGGTCCGGCTACGGCCGCACCCGTACGAGTTCGCTCTCTACTACGACATCTAGGGCGGATCGGGGGGCCCGACCGCACGGCGCGGTCGGGCCCACTCTTTTTTCACCCTACCGGTCGGTAGGGCGAATACCGTCAAGGGGGACGTGGGTAACCCTACGGGTGGAACCGCACGGACGTCGATATGAGGAAGGAGTGACGACCATGCGGACCGCCATGACGATGGATCGGATCGAGCACTACCGCGGGAAGCCGGTGCTCTCGTCCGACGGCGACAAGATCGGGACCGTGGAACACGTGTATTTCAACGTGGACACGAACGAGCCCGAGTGGCTGGCCGTTGGAGCCGGCATCCTGTCGAACCGCTACTCGATGGTTCCGCTTCGCGGGGCCACGTTCGAGGACGACCGGATCGTCGTTCCCTTCACCAAGGACCAGGTGAAGAACTCGCCGGACGTTGCTCCTGACGCCCTC
This sequence comes from uncultured Actinomycetes bacterium, assembly GCA_937890785.1. Lineage (GTDB taxonomy): Bacteria > Actinomycetota > UBA4738 > UBA4738 > CALAEC01 > CALAEC01. The sequence continues at coordinate 2,032 of CALAEC010000308.1, read as the reverse complement.
AGCCGGCACATGGAGCAGCAGCTGTTCTCCTACTACGGCCAGCAAGGCCAGTGGGGTCAGCCGTCCTTGGATCCGTACAGCCAGCCGGCGCAGCCGGTGACCGATCCGGCCTACGGTGAGGTCAGGTTCCGCCGGTGGCACTGGGAGTACGGCACTCGGTAGCCGACGCTCCTAGCTAGAAGGGCGATGCGGCCGGGCGCGAAAGCGCCCGGCCGCCGCTCGTTCACCCCGGGTAGAACACCCGCTCCATGGCCCGTCGGGCCCGGCGGGTGATTCGCCGGTAGTCCTCGAGGAAAGACGCCCGGGCGAATTCCTCGTAGCCCAGCCGGCGGGCCAGGGCCACCTGATCCTCAGCCGTGGACGGGAGCGCCTCGGCGTGGACCCTGCGGTCGATCTCCATGGCGTTCTTGACCTCGTTGAGGAACACGTACGCCTCCCCCAGCGCCAAGGCCACGGCATCCTCGATCAGCCGCTCCCTGGCCAGCGCCTCCAGCGCCTCGAGGGTGTGACGCTGGCGAACGTCTTGGTGCTCCCGGCCGTGGCGGAGCTGGGACAGCTCCACCGCGAACTGGACGTCGGCCAGTCCTCCGTGCCCGAGCTTGAAGTGGAACCGACGGGCGTCGGGCTGCCGGATCCGCTGCTCCTCCATCCGCACCCGCATCCGTCGGATCTCGGCCACCCGCTCGACCGGGAGGTACTCGGGGTACGCGAAGTCCTCGGCCGCCGACGCGAACCGCCGCCCCAGGCCCTCGTCGCCGGCCACTGCCCGCGCCTTGAGGAGGGCCTGGAACTCCCAGGTCTGTCCCCACCGCTCCCAGTACTCGAGCCACGCCGCCATCGAGCGAGCGAGCGGCCCGCTCTTCCCCTCGGGCCGGAGGTCCGCGTCGGCCTCGAAGCCACGGGCCCGGATCTCCTCCAGCACCGCCTCGGCCACGCGGCCGGCCTCCTCGAACGCCGCCGACCCCTCCCCCTCGTACACGAACACCACGTCCAGGTCGGAGGCGAAGTTCAGCTCCTCCCCCCCGAGCTTGCCCAACCCGATCACCGCGAACGGCATCGTGGGGTGGGCCTCGGCCACCGCATCTCGCACGACCGCGTCGCCCACCGCCGCGAGGGCCCGGCCGGACTCGGGCACCCGCAGCTCGCCCGCCGCGTACGCCTGCGCCGCGCGGAGCAGTGTCCGCCCGGCGGGCTCCGGTCCCACCGGGGGCCCGGCAAGGGCCGCAGCGGCGGCCGGCTCGGCCACCAGCGCATCGGACGCCCAGGATGACGCCCCGACCAAGCGGGCCAGCCTGGCCGCGGCGCCGGGATCGGAAGCCAGCGCGTCGGCCAGCATGCCCTCGTCTTCCGGAGCCTCCAGGACCCGCTCGAACCTGAGGAGCGCGGCGTCGGGGTCCGGCGCGAGCGCAAGCGCCGGGGCCACCACCGGGAACACGTGGGCCAGCACTCGGCCCAGCCGCGTCTCCGGCTCGACCAGCCGGGTGAAGCGCTCGTACGCCTCGGCGGGGTCGCGGAAGCCGAGGCCCGCCAGGAGCTCCTCGGTGGGGCCCCGTTCCACACCGGGCCGAGGAGCCCGGGGGCCGGCGAAGGTCTCCAGCAGTGGCCGGTAGAACAGCCGCTCGTGGACGCCGCGGACCACCCCGGTCTCGCGCTCGTACGCCTCACGCAGCGCGTCGGGACCGTCGAGCCGCAGCGCGCGGGCCAGGCGACGAAGGGAGGCCTCGGTGGACGGGAGCTCGAACGTCTGCGTGTCCCGGACGAGCTGGAGGCGGTGCTCCACGGCCCGGAGGAACCGGTACGCATCCGCCAGATCGGCCGCGTCAGAGGCCGCCACGTAGCCGTGCTCGGCGAGCCGGACCAGCGCGCGGAGCGTGTTCGGCTCGCGGAGGGCCGGATCGCTGCGGCCGTGGACCAGTTGGAGGAGCTGGACGGCGAACTCCACGTCCCGGATCCCCCCGCGGCCTCGCTTCACCTCGATGGCGTCCTTGCCCCGGGCCCGGACGTACTCCTCGATGCGCACCTTCATGGCCCG
>CALAEC010000307.1 GCA_937890785.1 uncultured Actinomycetes bacterium | reverse complement strand
GACCACGAACGTCCCGACCGCGCGGGTGGTGACCACGGATTCGTCGAGCGCGTCCGCGGCGCTGTCGGAGAGGTCGTACCGAGGCGCGATGACCTTCCGGCACTCGAACTCGCAGGTGCGGCTGGTGGTTCCCACCCGGACGATTCGGCCCGTGGCCTCCAGGAAGTCGCCTGCGTACACGGGGGCCAGGAACTCGACCTTCTCGTAGCCGGCCAGGAGCCCCTCGTCGCCGTCGTGCCGGATGGCAAGCTCGGTGGCCAGGTCGCCGAAGAGCTCCAGGACCTTGGCCCCGGCCACCAGGTTCCCGCCGTAATGGGCGTCGGTCTGGGACATCCGGACCACGATCCTGGCCTCCGGCATGTCAGTCAGGTCGCTTCCCTCCCCCGGCTCAGGGCCCAGGCCAGGTACGAGGCCACCCCGGCCGGCGTGGTCTCCTTGCCGAAGATCCGGTCGTAGCCGAGCTCCTCCGCCATGGCCGGGTTCAGCCGGGGGCCCCCGGCGATTAGGAGGAACCGTTCGGACACGCCGCGCCCCGCCACCTCGGCCGCGAGCTCTCGCAGGTGGTGGAGATGCGCGTCTCGCTGGGTGACGGTCTGGCTCACCAGCACGGCGTCGGCTCCCTCCTCCAGGGCCCGATCCACCAGGTCGCCGGGCCGGACCTGGGACCGGAGGTTCACCACCCGGAAGGCCCGGTACGACTCGAGCCCCTTGTCGCCGGCCCAGCCCTTCACCGACAGGATGGCATCGAGCCCAACCGTGTGGGCGTCGGTCCCGAGCGACGCGCCGACCACGACCGCCGGCCGGCCCAGGGCCGCCGTGACCCTTCGATCAACCTCCCGATGGTCGAGGATCGGGAACGGCCGCTCCTCCACCTCCAGCGCGTCGAGATCGACCGCGGCGTCCACGCTCCCGTAGACGATGAAGAACGTGAAGTCGGGGCCGAGCGCCTTCCGGTGGACCACGATGGGGCGCTCGATGCGCATCTGGCGGGCCAGATCGCGGGCGGCCGCGTCGGCCCGAGCGTCCGACGGGATCGGGAGCGTGAACGAGACCTGGAGCCTCCCGTCGCCGGTGTCGTCGCCGTACGGACGGACCAGCCCCCACTCCGCCGCCTCCACCGGGGCGTCGGCCATGTTGCGGGACACCTCGCCGGCGTCCCGCCCCCGCTCGCTCACTCACTCGCCGGCCGGGCCGGCGCGACCGCGCGTTCCTCGCGGACGAGCTCGCCGGCCCGCCGGATCATCACCACGGAGAGCGCCACGATCAGCAGCGCGCTGACCGGATGGAGCGCCGCGATCAGCGGCGAGGCGTCTCGGGCAAGCGCCAGGTTGGGCTGGAAGAACGTGACGATCGCCAGGACCACGCCGATGACGATGGTCCTGCCTCCCGCGCGAGCCAGGGCCGGAAGGAGCAGGAACAGAGCCCCTGCGGTTCCCAGGATGTACCCCGTGTTCACGTGGAGGTCCGAGCCCCCCTCCTGCCCGAACAGCATCAGGCCCGCGAAGTACACCTGGACCACGATGGCCGCCAGGAACAGCCACGAGAACCCGAGCAGCGTGAAGCGGAAGAAGCGTCGCATGGAGGCGAAGGCTACCAGTGCCCGGGGCGCCCCGCCAACGTCACGGCTGCACGCTCCGGCCGTGCGTCCACAGGTCCAGGAACGGGTTGACGTAGCCCTCCTCGATCGGGATCACCCCGTCCAGGCCGTGCCCGCCGTCCGGCGGACGCGGTGTGTCGGCGAACTCCGCTGCGCCGATCGATTCGAACAGGCCACGCTCCTCCACCCTGCGCAGCAGCGCCACCGTCTCGGCCAGGACCTCGTCTGCGCGAGCCGCGATGCGACCCTCGCGGGAGGGCCACCACTCCGCGGCCACGTTCCGGGCGGTGCGGACCATGTACCGGGCGTTTTCGATGGCGAGATCGCGGTCGGACAGGAACGGGGTGTGGATGCCTTCGGTCATGATCCCGACCAGGAGGATCTCCTGCTCGGTGAGCACGCCGGTCAGATGGAACATGCCGTCGAGGAGGTGGCCCATGAAGACGTTCCCGGTCATGTGCTTCGTCGGCGGCATGTACTTGAGCGGGGCCTCCGGGAACAGCTCCCGCACCAGCTGGGCGTGGGCCAGCTCGAGGAGCCACTGGTCCGGTAGGTCCGGGTCGATCTCGAAGGCGTGCCCCAGCCCGAGCTGCCACGGCTCCAGGCCCGCGTCCAGGCCGAACCGCTCGTTCAGCAGCTGCGAGGCCACCACCGTGTGGGCCTCATCGACCGCGTCGGCGGTGGTCAGGTAGTTGTCCTCGCCGGTGTTGATGATGATGCCGGCCCGGGCGTGGATCATGCGGCTGAAGCGCTGGTCGATGAACGT
>CALAEC010000306.1 GCA_937890785.1 uncultured Actinomycetes bacterium | reverse complement strand
CCGGGGACCTGACACAGATTCGCGCTGACGTCCTCGGTGGCCTCCTCCGCGGGCGGCCCCGCCACGCGCGTGCCGATGTCGACCTCGACCACGCCGACCCGCACCCGGGCCGGCAGGCGATCGAGGCCGCGGCTCGCCGGGCCGGCCAGGACGCGTCCGGACCGATCGAACACGGCGCCGTTCGGAGCCTGGAACGCGTTCGCGAACGGGCAGTAGACGACGCGTTCGCCTCCGCGAGTAAGGGCCGAGAGGGCCACGGGCACCGTTTCGCCTTCGATGACGAACAGCCGGAGCCCGGGCCGGTACACGATGCGCTCCGTCCGCAGCTCGTCGACCGAAAGGACCGTCCGCCACTCCCCTCGCGTCTCCGACAGGAGGTAGGCGGCGGGGAGCGCCACCAGCAGGCCGGCCAGCACGATCATCGACCGGCGACGGCCGGTCCCCGAAGGCGGGAGCCCCGGCTTGTGCCCGTTCCCCTCGACCCAGTCCTCCACCGCCGCTCAGGGAACGACGGCCACGCCGACGAGCTCCACCCGGGCGTCGGCGTCGAACAGCTCCGTGGCGCCGATCAGAGCCATGGCCGGGTAGTGCTTCCCGAACCTTCCTCGCCAGGCCTGGCCGAGCTCTCGGAGCCGGCCGCGGTACTCGCCGAGGTCGGTGGCGTAGATCGTCAGGTGGACCAGGTGCTCCGGTGCGCCGCCCGCGGCCCGCAGTGCCTCGAGGACGTTGGCGCAGGCCTGGTCGAACTGCTCCACGAGGTCCTCGGCGATCGACCCGTCCGGTCGGTGCCCGGCCTGCCCGCCGAGGAACACGGACGTCCCCCTGGCGGCCGCGGTGGCGTGGGCGTACCCGCTCGGCGCCGGCAACGTGTCCGGGTTGACGTTCCGGTGCGGCCCGTCCATCACCGGCCCCTCCACGTCGGGTCGCGGCCCTCGCGGAACGCCCGGTAGAACTCCCGGTGGTCCTCGCTGGTCATCAGGAGCGCCTGGGCCATGGCCTCCAGCTCCAGCGACCCGGCCATGTCGAGGTCCTGCTCCCGGTTGAGCAGCAGCTTGGTGGTGGCGTGGGCCAGGGCGGGGCCGTCGGCCAGTCGCCGGGCCAGCGCGCGGGCCTCCCCCGGCAGCTCCTCGTCGTCCACGACCCGGTACGCCAGCCCGAGTTCCTCGACCCGCTCCGCGGACACGTCGTCGCCGAGCAGCAGCAGCTCCGCCGCGCGCCCCAGCCCCACCAGGCGAGGCAGCAGGTACGCAGCCCCCATGTCGGCGCCGGCCAGCCCGACCCGGACGAACAGGAACGCCAGGCGGGCCGACCGGGCCAGCACCCGCAGGTCCGCGGCCAGGGCGATCACCGCGCCGGCGCCGGCCGCCACTCCGTTCACCGCCGCCACGATGGGCTGAGGGCACTCGCGCATCCGCTGGACCACCGAGCCGGTCATCCGGGTGAACTCGAGGAGCTCTTTCGAGCCCATCTCCTGGAGCGCCCCGATGATGTCCTCGACGTCGCCGCCCGAGCAGAACCCACGGCCGGTGCCGGTGATGACCACCGCTCGCACGTCGTCGCGGTGCGGCAGCTCGGCCAGGAGGTCGCGGAGGTCCGCGTACACATCGAACGTGAGCGCGTTGAGACGCTCCGGGCGGTCGAACGTGATCGTGGCCACGCCGTCCTCGACCTCGAATCGGAAATGCTTCCAGTCCTCGGTGAACGGGACGGAACCGCGGAACGGGCTCACCGGGTCATTCGAACGCGTCGATGCCCGTGAGGGCCTTCCCCAGGATCAGCGTGTGGATCTCGTGGGTGCCCTCGTACGTGTACACCGACTCGAGGTTGTTCATGTGCCGCACGATCGGATACTCCAGGGTGATCCCGTTCGCGCCGAGGATCGAGCGGGCCTCCCGGCAGATCGCCAGGGCCTCGTGCACGTTGTTCAGCTTGCCGAGCGAGACTTGCTCCGGGCGGATCCGCCCCTCGTCCTTCATCCGCCCGAGATGCAGCGCGAGCAGCATCCCCTTGGTGAGCTCCACAGCCATCTCGACCAGCTTCCGCTGCGTCAGCTGGAACGAACCGATCGGCTTGCCGAACTGGTTCCGCGTCCGCGCGTACTCCAGCGCCGCCTCGAAGCAGGCCCGGGCCGCTCCCATGGAGCCCCACACGATCCCGTAGCGAGCCTCGGACAGGCACGACAGCGGCCCTCGCATCCCCGTCACCTCGGGGAGGACCGCGTCCGCGGGCAGGCGAACGTCATCCAGCACGAGCTCGGACGTGACCGACGCCCTCAGCGAGATCTTCCGTTCGATGTCGTTCGCGGTGAATCCGGGCGTGTCGGTCGGAACCACGAACCCGCGGATCTCCTCGTTCGTCCGGGCCCACACCACCGCGACGTCGGCCACGCCGCCGTTCGTGATCCACATCTTCGTCCCGTTCAGGACCCAGTCGGATCCGTCGCGGCGCGCAGAGGTTCGCATGCTGGCCGGGTCGCTCCCCACGTCGGGCTCGGTCAGCCCGAAGCAGCCGATCGCCTCGCCGGCGGCCATCGGAGGGAGCCACTCCTGCTTCTGTTCCTCGGACCCGAACATCCAGATCGGGAACATCGCCAGCGATCCCTGGACGGACACGAGGCTCCGGACACCGCTGTCCCCGGCCTCGAGCTCGTGACACGCCAGGCCGTACATCACCGAGCTGGCGCCGGCCGTGCCGTATCCCTCGAGGTGCATGCCGAGCAGCCCCATCCCGCCCAGCTCCTTCGCCAGCTCCCGCGAGGGCAGCTCGGCCCGCTCGAACCACTCGGCGATCTCCGGAAGGACCCGGCTCTTCACCCAGTCACGAACGGTGTCGCGAACCGCCCGCTCCTCGTCTGAGAGCAGCCGGTCGAGGTCGAGGAGATCGGTCGGCTTGAGGTCAGCCACGGCCCCCACGATATCCGATGGCCCGGCCGCATGATGCGCGCCGAGGACGCCGCGCTATGTGATCCGCTCGATGATGTCGGCCCGCCACGCCGCCGGCTCGAACGGCGCGCCGAAGTACTCCACGATGCGGAGGATCTTCCCGTCGCGGACCCACTGGATGGCGCATACCTCGTAGGGGGCCGGCTCCCCCTCCTCCGTCGGGTAGTCGTAGTGCGCCCGCGATACCCAGAGGTCCTCCCGCCCCTCGTGCGAGACCCGAGATACAGCCGGGAAGGTGGGATGGCGCGTCACCATGGCCAGCCAGTTCTCCACGCCCACGATCCGCTCACCCGACTGGGGCCAGTCCTCGGTGAACGCGTCATGGAGGAACGACGCCGCCTGCCCGAGGTCGTTCCGTTCCAGCGCGTCCCAGTACCCCGCGATGGCGGCCGGCGCGTCCATCGCTATCCGGCGGGAACCTCCATCGGGACGCTCTTCAGACCCTCCTCGAGCCGCGCGTCCTCGTACTCGACCTCTGGCAGGCGAGCGTTCAGGTAGTCGTCATAGGCCTGCATGTCGAAGAAGCCGTGGCCGGAGAGGTTGAACAGGATCACCCGGTCGTCGCCGGCTTCCCGGGCCGCCTCGGCCTCATCGATCACGGCCCGGATCGCGTGGGCCGGCTCCGGCCCGGCGATGATCCCCTGCGCATGAGCGAACCGTTGGGCGGCCTCGAACACCTGGTTCTGGGTGAAGGCCGTCGCCTCCATGTGCCCGTTCTCGACGAGCAGCGACAGCGACGGCGCGTCGCCGTGGTACCGAAGTCCGCCCGCGTGCACCGGGGCGGGCACGAAGGTGTGCCCGAGGGTGTACATCGGCAGCAGCGGCGTCATCTGCCCCGTGTCGCCGAAGTCGTAGGCGAACCGGCCCTT
>CALAEC010000305.1 GCA_937890785.1 uncultured Actinomycetes bacterium | reverse complement strand
CGAGCTCGGCCACGATGCGCTCCGACAGCGAGGCCTGCGAGGTGTCCCGGCTGATACACGGCAGCTCCAGGATCCGCTGGGCCCGGCGCCGGATCACCTGGATCGTCGAGGTGGCCGCGCCGGCCTGCTTCGCCAGCTCCTCGGGGTCCTCGGCCTCATCGGCCACGGCCGGCATCCAGTCGTCGCGGTACAGGCGGGCCAGGCGGTGGATCGCGTCGATCTGCGCCGGGCTCCAGTCGTAGGCGGTCTGCAGGTCGCCGAGCGTGACCTCGCCGAGCGTGATCCGGAGCGCGGTGGCCTGGGCGCCGAGCCCCGGCCGGGTGGCGTAGACCTTCAGCCGCTCCGCGGCCCACGGATGGTCCCGAAGCCCCCGGCGGGTCCCACCCCCTCCGTCGAGGTATTCCCCGTGAGGATCGAACAGCAGCATCGCGTACCGGCCCCTGGACTCCAGGATCGTCCCGGCCAGCACCTTCATCAGGTTCGACTTGCCCATGCCGGTGGTGGCGAACACGCCGACGTGCAAGGGGAGTGAGGCCCCGCCGATCCCGACCTCCAGGTCGATCGTGTCCTCGCCGCTGCGCAGCAGCCCCACCCGCAGGTCGCCCATCCGGCCTCGGAGGAACGCGAAGTCCTCGGCCGTGGGCGCGGTGACCCGGGCGAACTGCGTGGGCAGCGACTTGGGCTTGCGGAACTCGCCGGCGGCGTCGACGTACCCGAGCGGAGCGCATTCGGCCACCTTGTAGAGCCGCTGTTCCGGGTCGTGGATCGCGTACGGGCTGTCGGTGACGTCGCCGGCCATGTACGCGCCGGCGGCCCGCTCGGCCCAGTTCGGGTCGGTGGAGTCGGAGCCGTACGTCACGTCGATCACCCGGAACAGGTGGCGGCGGGCCCGCTCGGCGTCCTCCGCCACGAGCAGCTCGCCGAGGAACAGGTCGGTGCCGTAGAAGGAGCGGAACCGTGCGTCGAGGACGCTCTTGCCGAAGATGCGGCCCTTGTAGTCCTCCGTCACGACCGGTTCAGCACCTCGTGGAAGTCCTGGAACAGCGTCTCGATCTCCTCCTCGTCCATGCCGGCCCCGGCCAGGGCGGTGCGGAAGGCCCGGCGGAGGTCGGCCACCGCGTAGCCGGAGACCCGGGCAGCCCGGTGGGCACGGGCCAGGGGATAGGGATAGCCGACGAAGGCGGCATCGTCCGAGCATCCGGCCAGGCGTGCCAGGACGTCCGCGGGGTCGCCGGGCCCCCGGGCCACATCGACCCGGAACGCGTGCGCGGCCGTGGGGGCCAGCCGGGCCACGAAGATCTCTCCCACGTACAACCGCTGGAACACGGGATCGGTGGAGATGCGCGCGACCCACGGCGCCCGACCGAGCTCGCGGTCGCCCCGCCGTTTCAGCAAGCCGACCAGCGGCGCGTTCCGACCCCAGAACAGCGTGGACGCCTTCACCACACCGGCCAGGTGGACGCCTCGATCCACGGCCTCGCGGTGGATGGACCTGATCACCTCGGGGGGGACAAGCGGCCCGCCGTGTAGCGAGCCGTCGACGAGCACGAGGTCACCCGGCTCGGCGTCGGCCACGCTGCGTCGCACCAGGTCCCACTCGTCGCACTCCCGGAGGACGTCGATCGGCCGGGCGATCCGGTGTTGCTCCTCCCGCTGGGGCGCGCCCATGCGCGCCAGCCGATCGCGGTACAGGCGGGCGGCCTCGTTGGCCGTGAGGGCCCGGACCTCCAGGGGCGGTGCCTCGATCAGGTCGGTCACCCCGTCCCGGAAGCGCACCCGGGCCGCCCGGGTCGCTCCGACCTGGAACGAACGGCCGTCGGCCAGCGTGCAGGAGCCGCCGTCCACCGCCCACACCGTGCCCGGCGGGGCAGGGGAGAGGGGCACCAGGTCGAATCGGTCCGGGTGGCCCTCGACCACCACGTCGTCGTCGAGCTCGAGCTGGCCTTCGGCTACCCGAACCTCCGAGGCCGGACGCTCCAGGAGGTCGATGACGAACGCGGCGGCCTCGACCATGCCCCGGCTGTCCGCGAGATCGGTCCCCGCCGCGGCAGCGGCGGACGGGCGCCCTCCCATCGCCGGAAGGATAGCGCCCTCCTCTGACACGTTTCCCGTTGTCGGTATCCCGGTGTGACAAGTCTTGGTTTGACATGCGATGGTGGGGCGCACTAGCATGACCAGGCTCCGCTACGGTGGAGCGTGGGGCCCACAGAGGCTGAGTAGAGAACGCGGCGCCCCGGCGCCGCGGCCCCAAAGGTCTCTGTGGGCCCTTCGCGTTGCCGGGGAATAGTCACTCCGCCGATGTCGTTCCAAGTGGGTCGGGCGTACAATGGCCCGTCCCCAGGTGGGGTGAACGTGGAAGAGCCCGTGGAAGAGCCGGAGGAAACCGAAGACCAGGCTGCCGCCGCCCAGGAGGGCGAGGCCAGTCTCGACGAGATCATCGCCAAGAAGACCGACGAGGCCGCTCCCGAGGAGGCCGAAGAAGACGAGGCGGTGGTCCAGACCGGCCGTGAGGAGCGCGTCGAGGCGCTCACGGTCAAGGTCGTGCCCCAGCAGCCCACCGAGTTCACCTGCCGGAACTGCTACCTCGTGAAGCACCGCAGCCAGCTGGCCGACAAGAAGCGGATGCTTTGCCGGGACTGCGCCTAGCGCCCCTGCCAACCGCCCTCATCGCCGCCGCCGCGTCGGCGGTGCTCCTGTGGCTGGCGCTCCCGCCGGCGGACCTGGGGCCGCTGGGGTTCGTGGCCCTGATCCCGCTGCTGTGGGGCCTGCGGGGCGCCCGGGCCCGTCGGGGAGCGCTCCTGGGCCTGGTCTTCGGTCTGCTCTTCTACGGCCTGCTGCTGTCCTGGCTGATCCCGGTGTCGATCCTGGGGTGGGCGGCCCTGGTGCTGGGCGTGGGGGCGTTCCTGGCGCTGTTCGGCGCGGTCGTCCCGATGGTGTGGCGTGACCGGGCGCCGATCGTCACGGCGCTCTCGGTCGGGGCGGCGTGGGCCCTGGTCGAGTGGCTCCGGGGGATCTGGCCGTTCGGGGGGTGGAGCTGGGTCAGCCTCGGCGCCACCCAGCACGACAACCCGATCACGCTGCCGGCGGCCACGGTGATCGGTGCGGTCGGCCTGGGATTCCTGGTGGCCGCGATCAACGCGCTGGTCCTCGTGGTGTTCCTCCGCGCGGGGGAGTGGCGCCGGGCCGTCCTCCCGGCGGCGACCGCGGCGACGCTAGCGCTCCTCCCCGCGGTGATCCCGACCTCGTCACCGGCCGGTCCGGCCGTGGACGTGGCGGTGATCCAGGGGAACGTGCCGCTGGAGATCGGGACCGCCAGCCGGATCATCGAGGACAACCTGGTCGCCGAGAACCACGCTCGCCTCCACCGGGCGCTGGCGGCCGACCCGCCCGACCTGGTCGTGTGGCCGGAGAACGCCCTGGACCGCGACCCCACCACCGACGAGGTGATCGGCCCGGTGGTGGAGGAGGCCATCGTCGGGGTGGGCGCGCCCACGCTGGTCGGGGCGATCACGCGGGCCGACGACGGCCGGCTCCTCAATCAGAACCTCTTGTACGACGGGAAGGGTGAGGTGGTCGACCGGTACGCCAAGAACCACCTCCTGCCGTTCGGCGAGTTCGTCCCGGGACGCCGCTTCCTCGACTGGATCCCCGACGTCCGCCGGGTCCGCGCGGATCTCTCTCCGGGTACGGAGCCGGGGCGGTTCCGGCTGGAGGAGCTCGGGTTCGCCTCGATCATCTGCTTCGAGAACGCCTTCCCCGACCTGGTCCGGGACTTCGTCACCGAGGACGAGGGGTTCCTGGTGGTGTCAACGAACAACGCCACGTTCGGGATCAGCGCAGCCCCGGAGCAGCACGTCGTCCTGTCGGAGCTCCGGGCCGTCGAGAGCGGGCGGTGGGTGGTGCACGCGGCGTTGTCGGGGATCAGCGCGGTCATCTCCCCGGACGGCACCGTGGTCCAACGCACGCCCCTGTTCGAGCCGGCGGTCCTCAGAAGCACGGTCCCGTCGGCCGAGGGGACCACCCCCTACGACGCCGCGGGCGGATGGCTGCCGGTGGCGTTCCTGGTGATCCTCGGCGCCGGTTTCCTGACGCCCCGCCGGGCGCCGGCGCGGCCGGTACTGCCGTTGCCCGACGATCACCGCGTGGCGGTGATCCTCCCCACGTACAACGAGCGGGAGACCGTGGAAGAGGTGATCGAGCGGGTCCTGGCCGTGTCCGACCGCGTGGAGGTGACGGTGGTGGACGACTCTTCGCCGGACGGGACCGGAGACCTGGCGCACAAGATGGCCGACCGGGAGCCTCGGGTGACGCTGCTCGAGCGGCCCGAGAAGGGCGGCCTGGCCGGCGCCTACCTGGACGGGTTCTCCGCGGCTCTCGCCGAGGGGCACGACCTCGTGGTGGAGATGGACGCCGACCTGTCCCACCGGCCCGAGGACCTCGAGGGGCTCCTGGCGGCGGCCCGCACCC
>CALAEC010000304.1 GCA_937890785.1 uncultured Actinomycetes bacterium | reverse complement strand
GACCTCGATGAGGCCATGATCGAGCGCGCCCGAGCCAACGCAGACCGCCCGGGGGACGGGGACCAGCGTCGACCCTCGTTCCTCGTCGGCGACGTTGCCTCGCTGGGTTTCCCAGATCGATCGTTCGACCTGGTGCTCAGCACGCTGTCGATGCACCACTGGGCCGACCCAGCTGCCGGCCTGGCTGAGATCGGCCGAGTCCTTCGTCCGAACGGCCGGGCGCTCATCTGGGATCTCCGGCCCGGGATCGTTCCCTTCCACAGAGACGTGTCTGATCCGCTCCAGCACATGCATGGCTCCCAACTTCGCATTGTGAGCGCGACGCCATGGCGCTGGCCCTGGAGGCTCAGCCTTGCCCAACGGATCGAGCTGGTCCGCGCCGATGGCATCCGGACACTCGGGAACATGGGGGCGACATCCGGTGCCCGGATGACAGACGCGCGAGGCGATCGTCCTCAGCCCTCCGGCCAGATTGTCGACCCCGGCAGCATCGGTGCGGTACCTGAAGGACCAGAGCATCTGGGCAGTCTGACGGCACGTCGCCCAGCTGGCGAACGGCGAGGTCAGAGCACCGATCGAGTTTCTTTACCCCACACGGCAAGGCGCCCGGCGTCCGACCTCCTCATCCTTCGGTGGCGAACCGCTTGACGCGGCTCTTGGCGAGGTTCCCGGCAGCGTCGCGGCTGAGCACGACGTAGCGGTACTCGGTATCCGGTGCGAGCCTACGGATGGGCACCTTGTGCCCCTTCTGAAGGGATTGATCCAGGGGTGTGGTGCGCCGTCTGTGCCCCGGCTCCCAGTAGCGAACCTGGCCGGTGGCGGGCTCCCTGGTCCTCCACCGGATGATCGCCCGCCTACGCCGGATCTTCCGGGCCTCGATCGCGGAGATGCGGGGGGGTTTCGTGTCCGGGGCGCCGATCTGGCCCACCCGGGCTGCTACCTCCTGGCGGATCGCCGGGAGCTGGGCGTAGAGGGCTCCGCCGGGGCACTGGGTGGCCGTCCAGTCTCGGTGCCCGGAGACGTTCGGCGCCGTCCTGGTGGTCCCGCTGGCCGGGTTGGTGAACGTGGTCGTAGCCAGGGGATCGAGGAAGTGGCGCTCGGATTCCCAGGCCAGGTGCTCGACCAGGGCCGCCCGGGCTGGCGGGGTGATCGGGGTGGAGGTGTACGTGCCGAGGATGGCGATCCCCATGGTTCCCGAGTTCCACCCGCCGGTGTGGGCTCCGGTGACCCCCCGGCCCAGAGGGTCCTCGCCAGTGGGTGAATCCGAGGAGCACGTCCCGTTCGGACCGGAGTACCGCCCCTTATAGATGGTGCCGCTCGCATCGATGAGGAAGTTGTAGGCGATGTCGATGAACCCGCGGCCCTGTACGTGATACACGTAGATCGCTCGGACAGTGGCCGCCGGATCGGGATCGTTGTTGGCGGTCACCGTGTGATGGACGATCAGCTTCCCGGTTGGGTAGAAGCTCCAGCTGAACTTCGGCGTGCCGTCCGGATTGCACCGGAGCGACTCGTCGGCTCCCCATTGAGCCCGGGTCACGATGGGCGGCTGAAGGATGTGCGAGGCCTGCGCCTCCGGCTGCTGCCACATCAGGGAGCGAGGCCCGTCGGTGGTGTTGATGGCGAAGGCCCGGACGCCGGTGTTCTCGCCCCGGATCTGATACGCGCTCGCGTGGTCGGCCGGCACCAGCGCGGACCAGGTCCGTCCTCCCATCGAGGGGATCTCGTCCTCGTGCACCTGGGCCCACGGGCTCCATCGACCGTCGGCGAGGAACCGGACGAAAGGCGCGCCGCCCCTCTCCCACGACACCCCGAGGTAGTCGACAGGGAATTGGGGATCCACCACGATGCTCGTACCCGCGACACGGCCCAGAGCCCGCTCGGCCGTGAGCGTGCGCGGAACCGACAGGCCGAGGGCCGGCACCGGCGCCAGTCGGAGCGCCAGGACCCCCGCCGCGACGGACGCCCGCCGGAGGAATGCTCGTCTGGTGATGGGTTGGCCCTCTGGCATCTCGATTCCTGTGGGATGGCGGCGTGGTGCCCGGACAGGCACGATACACCGCCCGCGATGCTGATTCCGGCCTCAGGCGCGGGCAGATCCGCCTCGACCCCGGCTCGGGCGAGACCAACGACGGAGGGCGATCAGACAGCCTACGATCTCTCCAAGGTGGACCTCGGGGGGGGACGCCCCTGAAGGGCACAGAAACCACTGATCGTCGCCTCGATGAGGTGTCTGTAGGATCCGGTTCAAGCGACAAGCTCGTACTCATGGATGGGGCCACCCAGCACATCATGCCTTCGAACTCGCGCTCCATCGGTTGGATGAGGAAGCGGATTGGGCCGCGGATTCGGCGTCTTCAAGTCAAAAGGGCATCGGGCCTGATTCTTGTGTCTAAATTCGAGCAATCCGGCCTGAGCTACCAGCGGGTTCCGCCCGGCTATCGCTTTCCGTACGGCCACACGCACAAGAAGCAGGAGGAGGTGTACGTGGTCCTGCGCGGGAGCGGGCGGATGAAGCTCGACGACGAGATCGTCGAGCTCAAGGAGTGGGACGCGGTGCGCGTCCCGCCCGGTACGTGGCGAGGCTACGAGGCCGGGCCGGAGGGCCTCGAGATCATCGTCATCGGCGCGCCCAATCTCGGCGAGGCTCCGCGCGAAGACGTCGAGGGCCAGCGCGACTGGTGGGCTGACTAGCGCCAGGCAGGTGAACATGAAGCGAGGAGAGGTAACTCACCCAGCCCGAGCGGAGGCCGCGTTCGGAGTGGCTACCAATTTGGGCGAAACTGGGGGCAACTCAGCGCAACAGAAACCGCCATGGGAATGCGGGATCGCAGTAGACGCAACCCCCTGAGTCGAACTCATAACCCAGAGGTCGCTGGTTCAAATCCAACCCGCGCAACGAGCGAGTCAGCAGGTAGATGGCCTAAAGGCGGCTCCCGAGACCCGAGGCCCGCCTCCTTTCTGTGTCTAATTTGTGGAGTAGTGCCGCTAGAAGGCGACTGCCTTGAGGCAGCTCCCTCTTTTCGCCGCCCGGCGTTCAAGTCACTAGTCCTTGGTCCTCGTGCTGTCGGTCCAGACAAGGCCATCCGGCATCGTTGCCTCCCTTGAACAGTGATTCATGGCGGTTGCGCGACAGAGCGTGGTCATCTAGATCAGTCCCACCATGCCGCGTGCTCCGCTCCAAAGCCAGTGACTCCAACCCAGTCTAGGGTGCCCCTACGTACCGGGCCAGGGTGCTAGGGGAGTTAGGAGGTCCGCGGTTCCTAGTCCACCGGTCCGAACGAGGCGCGTTAGGTCGAGCGAGGTAGTCCGGAGTCAGTCGCAGGGAGAACCCCTCTCGACGACTAGGCTGTCCGACCGTCGCGGGCATGGCGAGGGGCTTGACAAGCGCGTACCCTTCCGCGCGACGGGCCTACGGTGGAGCTTAAACGCTCAGCATCTGGCTGGCTCGGTCTTGTTCGGCGAGGAGGAGGGGCACGGATAATGGCAATCACGACCAACAAGCTTATTCGAGCGGCTGGCCTGTTCGCCGTCGCCGCGGGTCTGCTGTACATCATCGTTCAGCTCATCCACCCGGACGAGACCGTCGAGGAAGTCACGACGACCGTCTGGAGTGTGACCCACTGGCTGACCTTGGCGATGGGGGTGTTCGCCCTCATCGGCATCTCCGGCATGTACTTCCGCCAGGTGACCGAGACGGGGGTGCTCGGTCTGATCGGTTTCCTGCTGTTCGGGGGCTTCTTCCTGGTGGTGGTGGCCCAGGCCTTTGTCGAGACGGTCGTGCTGCCCGCGATCTCGGAGGAAGCGCCCGGGTACGTCAACGACTATTTGGCGGCCGTCGTCGGCAGGACCGTGCGCGGTGACGTGGGCAGCTTCACCGTGGTCAACGCACTCACGTCCCCGCTCTACCTACTCGGGGGTCTCCTCTTGGGTGTCGCCCTCTATCGAGCGCGCATCCTCGCCCGATGGGCCGCTCTACTGCTCGCGATCGGCGCCCCTGCGGCGGCGTTGGTGGCGGTGCTCCCCGAGTCCCTCGATCGGTTGCTCGCCTTCCCCGTCGGGATCGCGCTCGCGTGGCTCGGTTTCTCGCTTTGGCGGGAGGAGAGCGGTCGCGCTGACGGCGGTTAGTCGGCCGTCGCCGCGCGTTCAGGGAGGGAGGGCACATGGACAGGGATCGGCGTACAGCCTTGTATGCGGGGCTGTGGTTCATCGGCACGTTCGTCTTCTCGATCCCGGGAGGGATCCTTCATCTCCCGTTGGTAGACGAGCCGAACTACGTCGTCGGAGCGGGATCGGACACCGTCGTCGCTCTGGGCTCCTTCTTGGAGATCCTCACCGCCATCGCAGGCATCGCGACCGCGGTGGTGCTGTATCGCATCGTCCGGCGTGTGAGCGAGAGTGTCGCCATCGGCTACGTGGCGCTCCGCACCGTGGAATCGGTCATCATCATCGTCGGACTCATCAGCCTGATGGCGGTGGTCACGCTGCGGCAGGACTTTGCCCAGGCAACAGGAGCGGATTCGACGCTGTACGTCACGGTGGGTAAGGGCCTCGTCGCGATCCATAGCTGGACAGCAGTGCTCGGCCCTGCCTACTGCGCAGGGTTCGGCAACGGGATCCTGTTGGGCTATCTCATGTTCCGGTCCGGACTCGTCCCTCGCCCCTGGGCGATGTTCGGCATGACAGCAGGGACGCTCGCCTTCGCGACAGCTACCGCGGTGCTGTTCGGAGCGTTCGAACGAGACACAGCGTTGAGCACGATCGGCATCCTTCCCGAGATCGTGTGGGAGGCGTTCCTCGGCATCTACCTGACGTTCAAGGGATTCAGGCCGTCTCCTGTCCTGGAGGAAGAGCTCGCGAGGGCCCGTTAGGGCAGGCCTCGAGAGCCATATGCGAGCCGGGCATGCGGCCCACGAACGGCAGTGGGAACAGGTGTCTGGACGGAGGAGCAACATGAAGGCGTTCCTGTGGGAGAGGTACGGGCCACCGGAGACGCTCCGGATGGCGGAGATAGCCAAGCCGACGCCCGACGCTGATGAAGCCCTGGTCAGGGTGCTGGGAGTATCCGTGAACCCGGCGGACTGGCATTCCCTGCGCGCGAAGCCAGCCTTCTCGCGCCTCACCTTGGAGCTGCTGCGGCCGAAACACAAGATCCTGGGCGTCGACATCGCCGGGCAGGTGGAGGCGGTCGGCAGCGGCGTTACCGGGTTCACGCCGGGTGCCGAGGTCTATGCGAATCTCCTGGACCACGGCTACGGCGCCTTCGCCGTGACAGTCCACGTGACCGCCAAGGACCTGGAGCTTCTTTCGGAGCTGATCGAGG
>CALAEC010000303.1 GCA_937890785.1 uncultured Actinomycetes bacterium | reverse complement strand
GGTCCCGCAACGGTCCCGCGAAGGGATGCGAAACGATGGGCAACGTTGCGAAACGTTGAGCACTCATATCCGCTGGTCAGCTGGCCCTTTGAGCTGACCACACCAGTTCCACGGGCCATGTCGTCAAGGCGCCCGGCCAGCTCCTCGTCGAGAGGCGGGGAACAGGTGACCGTAGGTGTTGAGCGTGGTTGAGGCCGAACTCGAGGACAACCTTGACGTCTTCGAACCGCCAATGGACTGATTCCATTCTGGCGACACGACGCGGCCCGCAGCCAGGTGGTCCCGGCTTGTCCATAAAACTCCGGCCAAACCGTCATTGGCGACCGACGTGTCTCCGCGTCAGGGAGAAATGAATCTGACCTACCGGAAAGTGAGCTAGCGGGCGGGGGTCGGACATTGGGCCCGACCCCCGCGAACGGTTACGGGGCCAAGCGCACGACGTCCGCCGAGAAAGGCGGCGGCGCCGCTTCCGGCACGAGCGACCACACCGTGTGCCAGATCTCGTTCCCACGGAACGCGATTGCGGTGAGCATCGGGATGCCCGACGCGACCACGTCGCAGTCGCCGGTCGTGACGTCGCAGGCGCGGATGGAGCCGCCTACGCCCTCGCCGGCCTCGAAGGCACCGACCCCGGCGTCGTCTAGCTGGGCGACGTACAGCCGGCCGTCCGGCCCGAACTGGAGATCGATGATCGCGGTCAGGTCGTCGGCGACGATTGAGCACGCGGGGCTCGTTCCACACGCTGCATGCCTCGTCCCGGGCTCGATCCGCCAGATGCGGGACACGCCCGGGGTGAACGGGAAGCCGGTCAGCTCGCCGACGTAGTAGGCGCCGTCCGGTCCGACGACGACAGACGTCGGCACGGCGTGCGCCGGGATCACGACGCCTGGCCCGCAACAGGCGAGCGGCTGAGCCGGGAACGTGGCCACCCAGTCGATGCCCTTCTCCTGATGAACGCTCAGCAGGCTGTTGCCGGCAGCGTCGGCGACGAGCATCTGCCCCCCGGTCAGGCGGGCGAGGTCGAACGGGTTCGAGCCTTCCTCGGTCCCGTCTTCGGCCGGATCGACCGTGTTCTCGAACGCCAGCGTGCTCGCGATCTTCGTCGCGGGTCCATCCTCGATGCGATACACAGCGGCGTCGGTTTCGGTCGTGGCCACGGCCCACATCGAGCTGCGCCCGATGGGAGCTACATCGTTCACACCCGGCAGCGGCGCGACTAGACGGCCGCTATCGGCGTCGACGATGCCCTGGCCCGCGTCGGCGACGTAGAGCGCGTTGCCCGGCGCCGTCGCCAGACCGAAGAGCGGGCTCTCGTAGAACGCCGGATCGGCCTGCGCGGCCGCCGGGGTGAGAACGAACGCGGCCGCAGCCACGACGACCGCCAGCAAGCGGCGGCGTGCACGTCTATCCATTTCCTCTCCCCTTTCGTTTTCCGCCCGGATCATATGCCCGCGGGCGCAGTCGCGTACGCGGGCTGGCGAGCCGACGATGCGCCGAGGACGCGGGCCTGCGCGAGCTTCGGCCACGAGCGGTCACCTCAGACAGTCGCTCCCTCCTCGCCGAGAACGCAAGCAATGGCGCTGCGGCCCACGAGATGGGCCTCGTGGGGGTGGGACCGATCGTGTTCCACCATCGGCCGACGGTCCCACGAGACGCCCTGGTCCTCCCCGATGGTGTCCTCGAGGCCGTTGAGCTCCAGGTACAGGGCGTGGCCGCCCATCGGGATCGGCTCCGGGCCAGCGGCCAGCACGTGAAGCGGGGGCTCCTCCTGCACGGGCCGCCCGGATGCGGGAAGACGCTGACGGTTCGCTACCTCCTGGGTGGAGCCTCGGACCACACCGTGGTCCTGCTGACCGGTCGCGACCTCCACATGGTTCGCCCGGCCATCGGCCTGGCCCGGATGCTTCAGCCCGCCCTGGTCGTGCTGGAGGACGTGGACCTGGTCGCCGAGGAGCGAACGATGTACCCGATGGGCAACCCGCTGCTCTACGAGCTCCTGAACGAGGTCGATGGGATCGCGGAGGACGCGGACGTGGCCTTCGTCCTCACCACGAATCGAGCCGACCTGCTCGAACCAGCTCTGGCCGCTCGTCCGGGGAGGGTGGATCTCGCCGTGGAGCTCGGGCTACCCGACGCCGAGGCCCGCCGGCGGCTCGCGACCTCTACGGCCGGGACCTCGACCTCCGCCTCGACGGCCTGAACGCCATCGTGGCCAGAACCGAAGGGGTCACCGCCGCCTTCATCAAGGAGCTGATGCGCAAGGCCGCGGTCCTCGCCGCCGCGGATGGCGATGGCGCCGGACCCATCCGAGTCACCGACGCCAACGTCAACCGCGCCCTGGACGAGCTGCTGGCGGAAGGAAGCCGCCTGACCCGGATCCTCCTGGGCGGGGACGAGGCGCCGCCGCCCGCACGGCGCGGAACGTCGTGGATGATTCGAGACGAGGGATAGGTCCGAGCGGGTGTCTCGAACGCCAGCGTCAGATGTGGCACCGGCTAACTCGTCGTGGAGATGGGTGTCGTTGAGGCCTGCCGCGCCTCCTCGCTTCGGGCCGCGATCAGGTCCGCGATCCGGGCGGCGTCCCGGCCCACCCCGTGGATCTGTTCCGAGGACTTCGAATAGAGGAACTTGAGACCGACGAAGTAGAGGCCGGGCTCGGCGGCGACGACCCCCCGGTCGTGCATCGGCTCCTGCGAGCCAAGAACCGGCAGGTCGATCCAGGAGAAACCGGGATTCCATCCGGACGCCCAGATCACGTTGGCGACATCGAGGCGGCGACCGTCCTCGAGCTGAGGGAGCCCCTGGTCGGCGCCGGTGGTGCGCGGTACCCGCTCGACCCCCGCCGCCGCCAGATCCCTCGGCTTGATCCGGATCAGGGGGTCGCCCCTGGCCAGCATCTTGGGTCGGACCTTCCTTCCGATAGGAGTGCTTGTCGTCAGCACCCGATGGAAGATGACCCGACCGATGAACGGCATCAACACATGGCCCAGGCGGCCCTCCGGGCGGAACGGAAGGTGACCGGTGTCAGGGCCAGACAGCCACACACGGTGGGTTCCCGCCAGGTCCATGGCCACCTCGGCTCCCGAGTTGCCCGCCCCCACCACGAGGGTGTCACCCTCCTGGAGCTGTCGGGGGTTGCGGTACTCGGCCACGTGGAGCTGGAGGATGTCGGGGTCGATCTGGGCTGCGAACTCCGGCACCCGGGGTCGCTGCCACGACGACATGGCCACGACCACGTTGGCGGCTTCGAGACGGCGGTCGCCGGTCGTCACCTGGAAGCGACCTCCACCCTCGCCCAGCCGTTCGACCTCCGCGCCCGTTCGTACGGGCAGGTCGAAGCGCTCGGCGTAGCGCTCGAGATAGTCGGCGAACTCGTCCTTGGTTGGGAACGCCCAGCGAGGGCCGGGGAAGGACATCCCCGGCAGCCCATCGAACTGGCTCGGCGTGAACAGCCTCAGGGAATCCCAGCGATGACGCCACGCGTCGCCGATCCGCCGATTCGCATCGAGGATGACGAAGGGGACGCCCCGTCGGCGAAGGTGGTAGCCGACCGACAAGCCGGCCTGGCCGCCGCCGATGACGACCGTATCGATCTGCTCCGAGGGAGGGGACTCCATCGTCACCGCCTCCTTCATCCATCTGGGCCCTGTCAGCTGCTGCCTCTGGTGCGGGGACCCTGGCCACGCCCACGACGGTACGGATGGAGGGCCAGCGGGGAAATCGGGTGTTCTCCCCATCGTGAGGGTTCCGCGCTCGACGGGGGAGCGGGCGGCGGATCAGCCGGAGGATTCCGCCAGCGATCGAGGCTCGACGAGCCCCGGCCGTGGGAGGAGGCCGTGCTCCATGGCGAACAGGGTGGCTCCGGCCCGGGTGGAGACGCCGATCTTCCGGTAGGCGTTCTGGACGTGGCGGTCGGCGGTCTTGACCGAGATGCCGAGCCGCCTGGCTACCTGTTTCGTCTGCAGGCCTCCTGCAAGGAGTCCGAGGACCTCGGCCTCCCGCTCGGTGAGACCGGCGGGACGCTCGACGCGAGGCCTGGGCTGTCCTGCGGCCTCGATCACCACCGCGACCATCTCCGAGTCCAGACCCCCGGCGCGGACCTCTTCCGTCAGCTGCGCTGCCGCTTCCTCGGGGGTGAGCTGCCCCCGGAATGGGCGTGGTTGGCACATGGCCTGGAAGGCATCCGCGGCAGCGAGAAGGCGGGCGGCTGGCGTGAGTGAGGCCGCCGACAGCCGGCGGTGATATCCCTTGCCGCCGAGCCGCTCGTGGTGCGCGCAGGCCACGTCGGCCAGCGAGGCAAGGAGGTCGGAGCGAAGAAGGACCCGCTCGGTGTGGTACGGGTGCAACCGTACCTGCTCCCACTCATCCACCGTCAGCGACGCCGGCTTCTGCCAGACGCGTGGATGGATCGCCACCCGCCCCACGTCGTGCACGAGGCCCGCCCGCCGCACCAGCGCTACCTCGGAGGGGCCGAAGCCGACGCGGCGAGCTGCCGCATCCGCCAGCTCGGCCACCCCGCTCGAGTGGCCCGAGAAGTGGGGCGACAACAGATCGGCGAAGTCCCCGATGGCGGCGAGCGCGCGGTCGACGCCTTCGTGCTCCAGGGTCAGATGGGGGCGGGGCTCGGCGGCCAGGATCGCTTCCCACGCTGAGCCTGGTGGCTCCGCCGCGGACATGATCTCCGGCGACTCCTCGACGAATCGGCCGGCGATGTCCGGGTCGAAGGCATGGCCAGCCCGCCGACGGATCACCTCCACAGCGTGGTCATCTCCACCGAGGACCCGCTGGTAGGCCGCGTCACGAGCGACGTGCACGATGCGAACGGGCAGCGGGATGTCTTCTCCCGTTGCCCTCTTCAAGACACTCTTCCCGTCCCACCGCTCCGTGAGGAAGGCGAGGAGGTTGTGGACCGCCGGCGGAAGACCCAGCCGCTTCGCCATCATCTCCGCGACCTCACACAGGGACGCGAAGTGTGGCTTCAGGAACCTCGCTGCCGGCACGATGCGTCTCGCGGCCTCGTACACGCGCCGGTGGGGGAGTGCCCCGGGCGGAGGGAGGGCGCGGATCACGCCGGCCAGGCTCTTCACCCGCGAACCGAACTGCGCGGGCGTGAGGTTCTCGGTTCTGCTGCCGCCGAAGATCCGAACCCCGACATCGGCGTCGGTCGTGCACCCTGCGTACATCAGGAGGCTGGCAAAGTAGGTTCGCGATTCGGTTTCGGAGTCCACATCGAGCAGCTCGGCCAGCCTCATGGCCATCAGCGTGCCCTGCAGACCATGCTCGAACGGAAACCCCATGCCGAGATCCGTCGCGAGGCAGGCGG
>CALAEC010000302.1 GCA_937890785.1 uncultured Actinomycetes bacterium | reverse complement strand
TTTCACGCAGGTGAGGCGCACATCGGGATCGCGCAGGTGTTGTACCAGCGCGACCAACTTGAGGATGCGCTCGAGCATGCGACCGCGGGGATCGAGCTGTGCCGCCACACGGTGCAGTTCGTCCTTCCGGCCGTGGGGCTCGCGACCCTAGGTTGGACCCGGAACGCGATGGGGGAGGCGGACGCCGCCCGGGACGCGCTGGAGGGAGCGTGCAGGATACGTCCGGGCCATGGCTTTGTCGCCCTGTGGAACCCCGCTCAGGCCGAGCGGGCACGGCTCCTGCTGGCGCAGGGACGGGTTCAGGAAGCACGGGGCTGGTTGGAAGAGCAGGCCCTGAACGAGGAGGACCAGCTCACATACGCTCGGGAACGCGACTACCTGGTGTTGGTTCGCCTCCTCTTGGCCCGGGCCGAGCCGGCTCGGGCCCTTCGGCTGCTGGAGCGGCTGGCCGACCTCGCGAGCTCGCAGCACCGCACCGAGAGCCTGCTCTGCATCGGTGCACTGCGGTCCATCGCGCTGCAGGCTGCCGGTGACCATCATGGCGCGCTCGACACCCTCGCCGAGACGCTCTCCATGGCCCGCCCCGAGGGACACATCCGGGTGTTCGCCGATGAGGGGCCCTCGATGGCCGCCCTCGTGCGGAGCCTCCTCACCGCCCAGCGCCGTCGACAGGAACCGGCTCTCTCTCGGAAGGACCAGGACCACTTGGCCCGGGTGGCCGGGGCGTTCAGATCCCCGGTGGAGCGGGAAGCGAAGGACAAGGGCGTCCCCGCAAGGCTCATCGAGCCGCTTACCGACCGGGAGGTCGAGGTCCTCAGGCTGGTGGCTGCGGGGAAACGGAATCGGGACATCGCCCGGGAGCTGGTGGTCACCCTGGACACGGTGAAGAAGCACGTTAGCCACATCTTCGACAAGCTCGGGGCAACCAGCCGGACCGAGGCCACCGCCCGGGCCCGGGATCTCGGCCTGATTTCCTAAACGGGCTCCATCTCCGGCCGCCCAGGATTCCACCTCACGATTCCACCTTCGCGTGATGTCCAGCCCGAGGGCTGGTCCCTAGGCTGAGTTGACGACGAAGGGAGATCCGAGCGATGCGGACGGTGACGACCAAGGCGCGCGGCCCGCACGGGGCGACGGGGATCGGGGATGGTCCGTGAGCGGCTCGGCGTGGCCGGCCCGGTACGAGCTGCGCGTGGATGGTGTGCTGGACGGACGATGGTCGGAGTGGTTCGAGGGGATGGAGGTCAGCAACGACGGCGGGGAGACCGTGCTCACGGGAACGCTGCCGGACCAGCCGGCTCTCCACGGCGTTCTGGAAAAGGTTCGGAACCTGGGCCTCTCCGTCATCACGGTCCGCCGCCTCCCGCTCAACGGAGAGGTGTGAGTGCGGTGTCAACAATCGAAACGGTGGAGGGATGAGCTGTGTCAGAACAGTCCACATCTGAAGCATGGGTCCTCCGGCTCGGCGCGCTGGCGGGCATCGTCGGCGCCGTGATTGGGATGGTCGGGAATCTCCTCCATCCGGTCGTACCGACCGGAGATCCGGAAGGCGTCGCCAGAACCATCGCCTCGAGCAGGGCGTGGATCCCCGTTCACCTGGCCATCGTCCTGGGGATCATCCTGATGCTCGGTGGCCTCGTGGCCCTCTCCGACTCGATCAGGGGCGGTCTCCCGGGGGCGCTGGCCCGGCTGGGACGTTTCGCCGCCGTCGCCGGCATCACGGTGGGAGTGATCCTGGTCACGGTGGACGGCCTGGCGGCCAAGCACCTCGCCGATGCATGGGCGGTGGCACCGCCCGAGGAGGAGGCCGCTGCCCTACGGGTGGTGCTCGCCGAGGAGACCATCAATTTCGCGCTGGCCGCTCTCTTCAACATCCTCTTCGCTGGCGCGACCTTCGTGCTCTATGGCCTCGCGGTGGCGTGGAGCTGGGTGTACCCCCGCTGGTTGGGGTGGGTGGTTGTGGTCGCCGGCCTGGGTTCGGTGGCCGTTGGCCTGGTTCAGGCGTACGTGGGGGAGTCCACCGGATTCAGCAGGATCCTGACCATCGTCTTCCCGACGGTCATCACCCTGTGGCTGGCCGTGATGGGAGCACTGTTGCTCCGGAGGGCGAGCTCCCTGGAGCGTTCTGTCGAGGGTGGCTTCGAGGGGCGGTTCGAAGACGGTGGCGATGTCGCAGCATCGAGGGCCGAGAGGAGGTGACGGTTCGTCTCGGCCAGAGCAATCCAGCGATGCGGGACAGGAGGACATCGATGGAACGAGTCTCTTGGGTCAGAAAGCCGATGGTAACCGTCATGGCGGCGACGCTAGCCGCTGGGGTACTGGGGGCAACCCCCTCCGGGTCGACGGCGGGTGGGGGGAGGCGCAAGAACATCGCTGTTTCTCGGGCCCACGACTTTCGGGTTGTCGTAACCGCGGTCAGGGGCTCGGGCGGCGGCGATGCTCCCCCCGCCACGGTACGCATCAAGGCGTTCGAGCGCTCCGCCGACGGGTGGCACCGTCTCGGAAGCCTCCGCGCCGGCCGTCAGAACGGCTATTTCTGGAAGGTGATCGGGAAGCCAGGCTCGATTAGGGGCTTCACCCTGACCAACGGCGACGCCCGGCGGGCCAGCTTCCGCCTGCGCATCTCCCCCTCGATCGGGTGGAGCAGGGTGTTCCGGTTCCGCGTTCAGAACGGCGAGCTCGTGCGGGCATGAACACCCCAACCGACACGGGCAAAGGAAGATTCGAGGAGGGAAGGGCGAGAAGGATGAGGGCGATGCGAGAGGGACGAAGCGTTCATCGGGCCGAGTGGCGTCGCCGGCTCCTATCGTTGACCGGGCTCTTCGGCCTGCTCGGCACGGGGCCTCCGGCGACCGCAGCGGTCGCGTGCTCGTTCGACGCCGCGACCGCCACAGTCACCGCCTCGGTGTCGGGATTCACTCCGGAGAGGTCACTCCGCAACACCATGTCCGTGGAGGGGGGTGCGATCCTGTTCGAGGGAGACCGCTGCGGAGAGGCGACCACGACGAACGCCGACACGATCGTGGTCACCGGAAGTGTGAAGGACGACGTGTTCGTCGTGGACACCCGGTCTGGCCCCTTCGCGCCTGGGGCGACCCCTGATGCCGCTGGGTCGTCGGAGATCGAGTTCCATGTGGACCTGGGAGGGGGACCGGACCTCCTCCGGATCGTCGCCACTGGCGGCCCGGACCGGATCGTGGTCGGCTCAAGCGGCGTCGATCTCGATGACGACGCCGCCGCCAACATCACCATGACCAGGATGGCCGCCCTGGTTCTCGGGTTCGGGGGCGACGACGTCCTCAGCGGTCGAGGCGGGGCCGACACCGGAGGGGCGTATGAGCTCTTCCTCGGGCTGTTCGGGGGCGGCGATAAGGATCGCCTGATCGGCGGATCGAGGAGCGACACCCTCGTCGGCGGCGGGGGAGTCGATCGTCTCATCGGCCGCGGCGGCGGCGACATCCTCGTTGGACGATCGGGCCGGGACACCCTGAAAGGGGGCGGAGGAGGTGACCTCCTCATCGGGGGACGGGGCCGCGACCGGATCACCGGTGGGCCCGGACACGACCAGCTCCGCGGGATGACCGGGAGCGACCTCCTCAGAGCAGGGCCCGGCCGCGACGAGATGAACGGCGGGGCCGGCGTGGACAGGTGCCGAGGCGGCCAGTGGGACACCAAGGTCTCCTGTGAACGGTGATGGCCAGCGGGGATGATGCGTAGACCCTTCTGGCCGGCGACGGTCCTCGCGGCTGCCATGGCCATGGCGGCCTGCGGCGGGACGGGCGCGGGGACCCCCGCTGCGCAGCGATCGGCGGCTCCTGGTATCGACGGCGGATGCCCGGCGTCCGATCAAGGCGAAGAAGGCGGCCTCCCCCCCAGCTACCGGCCGCTGGGGAACGCTCTCGAGGGGGACCTGAGGGGTGACCCCGGGATGAGCCGGGCCACGATCCTCGGGGACCCGGAGCGCCCCCCACGATGTCGATATTTCCTTGCCGTGGAGGACCCGAAGGACGCGAGTTCCTACGCGCGCATCGAGGGGTCCTCGAGCCTTCCCCATGACGTCCCGTCGCTCCTGATGGCGGTAGAGATCGACGGAGAGCGGGGCCTCGAGGTCGTCGTGGACTTCGGAGGGCCGATGCATCCTCACCGGAGCGGGCAGATCTTCACGTTCGACGAGGGATCGTTCGTGGCGATGCGCACCGAACGGCCTCAGTTCGAGGAGGGGAGACCGATTCTCTTCCCGCTCCATGGTGAGTTCGCGGGGGCCGTCGACTGCACGGGTAAGTCCGGGGCGATCGTCGTGACAACGGGCGACTTGGCCGAAGGGGGGACCGACGATAGCCAGTACGAGGTCATCCGGACCTTCTACCGGGCCGACGGAGGCCAGTTCGTCGAGACCCGGCGGGAGATGCACACGGTCGAGGTTGGCACCGAACGAGAGCGCTGGCCGGAGCTCGCCGACGATCCCTTCCGGAGCTGCCCCCGTGGTGGGTGACGCCAATGCCGAAGGGCTTCGGGGAGTGGAGCCCCGGAGAGGAGGAGGTGAGCAGAGATGACCCGGAGGAGGGCGGCACTGCTCCTCACGGCGGCCACGGTCATGGCGGCGTGCGGCGGGGAGACGATTGGGGCCCCTGGTGGGCACCCCTCACCCACCGGGGCGGCTGAGGACGGAAGGGAAGCCAGCTGCTCGGCTGCCGGGCTGTCCGCCGACCTACCCGAGCAGCCCGGGCTCCCGGCACCGGTCGCCGAGACGCGGCGTGCGATCGTCGAAGCGGCGGCCGTCTGCGACTACGAGGTCCTGGAGGGGATGGCCCTCTCGGACGGCACGTTCACCTACAGCTTCGGCGAGGGCGAGGGGCCCGCAGCGTTCTGGCGCGACGCTGAGGGGAGGGGGGAGGAGCCCCTGGCCCTGCTGGTCCGCCTCCTCGGCCTTCCCCACGTGAAAGAGGGCCGGGTCTACACGTGGCCATCCGCCGCGGGCGCACGGGCACCGGACCAAGACTGGGAGTCCCTTGAGGCGGTGTTCACGGAGGAAGAGATCGCCCAGTGGAGGCGTTTCGGGGCGTACATCGGCTACCGGGTGGGGATCACTGCCTCGGGCGACTGGGCCTTCTACGTGGCGGGAGATTAGGGAAGGGGCGGCCGTGAGGAGACACCGCCGGCCTCTACAACATCGTGGAAGACGAGCCGGCACCTGTCGCCGAGTAGCTTCCGGCCCTGGCCGAGGCGATCGGGGCCAAACCTCCCCGCAGGGTCCCCGGTGTGGCTCGCTCGCCTGTTCGTGGGAAAGCACGGGGTGGTCATGATGACGGAGGCGCGAGGGGCCTCCAACGCCAAGGCCAAGCGGGAGCTCGGCTGGCAGCCGGCCTACCCGAGCTGGCGGACCGGGTTCCGAGTGGGGCTAGGCAGCTCCGAGGCCACCCGGGCGGCCTGAGGGCGTACAGCGCGCGTTGCCGGCAAACGTCGTCGCGGGCCTTGGTCTTAGGCCGCAAAAAGGCCGCGCGCCGTATACAAACCGGTGCGAACGCGTCGGAACGGTGATGCTCATGGGATGCTCCTGACCAGGAGGTCTATGTATTCTTGCAGGTCAGCGCCTTCCCAGGTACCGGACTCATAATCCGTCGG
>CALAEC010000301.1 GCA_937890785.1 uncultured Actinomycetes bacterium | reverse complement strand
CCACGACGGCGCGTCCCGGGAGGGATCGTGGACCCGGTACTTCACCCACCTGGCCGACGACTTCACGCTGCTGGCCCGGTACCTCGTGATCGGCGCCGGCCTGGCCGCGGCGCTGCAGACGTTCCTGCCCCAGGACGTGATCGGCGGGGTGGCCACCACGCCGGTGCTCGACGTCGTGGCGCTGATGGTCCTGGCGGCGGCGCTGTCGCTCTGTTCCGAATCCGACGCGTTCGTGGCGGCCTCGTTCGTCCAGTTCGGGATGGCCTCGCAGCTGGCGTTCCTCGTGGCCGGACCGATGATCGACGCGAAGCTGGCCGCGCTGTACGGGGGGACATTCGGCCGCGGGTTCGTCCGAACCGTGGCGGTGGTGGTGTTCGCGGTGACGCTGGCGGGCTCGCTATGGATCCAGGTGGCTTTCGGATGAACAGCCCGAGGCTGAGCCCTCTCCGCGTAGCCGCCGGCGTAGCGCTGGCGGCGTGGGCCGCGGTGTTCTGGTTCCTCCTGCTGTCGGGGCGGACGTCGCTGTACCTCTCGTCGCGGACGGCATGGGTAGTCCCCACCGGGGCCATCGTGCTGACGGTGGCCGCGGCCGGACGGCTGCTGACCGCCCGCACGCCTCGCGAGGAGAGGCTCCCCGCGCGGATGTCGTGGGCCCTGGGTTTCGTGGTGCTCCCCGCGGTGATCGTCCTGGCGCTGCCGCCGACCGCGCTGGGCTCGTACGCGGCCTCGCGCCGATCGCTCAGCGCCGGGGTCGCATCGGGGCCAGCGCTCGAGGCCGGTGACCGGGTCACGCTGGCCGCGGTGGCCGCGGGAACCTGGTCCGACGAGGCCCGCCGGGCGCTGATCGACCGCGCGGGCACCTCGGTGACGTTCGAGGGGATCGTCACCCGCCGGGAGGGCGCCCCGGCCGACGAGTTTGTCCTGACCCGCTTCATCGTGTCGTGCTGCGTGGCCGACGCGCTGAGCGTGCAGGTTCGCGTCGTGGGCGCGCCGCCCGGGCGGTTCGAGGAGGACCAGTGGGTCCGGGTCTCCGGGACCTTCTATCCGGTCGGTCGCGAGGTCGTGGTCGACGCGTCCTCGGTGCGGGCCATCCCCCAGCCCGAGGACCCCTACCTGAACGTCTGATCGAGAGAGCGGAGCGGGGGCGGCGAGCTGAGGTCGCCCTCCAGGTGGACACCCGGGCCGAGCGCCTCGATCTCTTCGGCGGTCAGGCGGCCGACGAAGGGCCCGGGGAGCGCCGCGGCGAACACCCGGCGGTCGAGCACCTCCTCGGGCAGCGCCGACAGGTCGGTCCCGGGCGCGGCTCCGTCGCGGTAGCGGTAGGCGCCGAGGAACCGGGCCACGTCCTCGAGCGTGATCCCGGCCTCTCGCATCGCCTCGACGTCGAGGTACAGGTCGTCGGGCGAGTCCTCCTGCACGATCGGCCGGCCGAAGTACCGGTCGACGTCCCGGCCGACCTCGTCGCGGTCGATGCGGAGCCCCCCTGTGGTCGCCGGGTTCGGCGTTTGCCCGTGGTCGGCAGTGACCACCGCAAGGTAGCCGTCGGGACCCACGCGCTCCTCGATCGCGGCCAGCAGGTCGCCCACGACCCGGTCCTCTGCGCGGAGCACCGCTGCGGTCTCCTCACCCTCCATGTTCCACACGTGCCCGCCGAAGTCGGCCGCTTTCAGCTCGACGAAGAGGAGGTCGGTGATGTCGTCGCTGCCGATCGGCTCGTTGGCATGCAGCGCCCGGAGTGCCGCGCCCATGTACTCGACGAACGCCGGCGTCCCCGGGATGATCGCGGGATCGCCGAGGTCGTGGCCCCGCCACCGCCCGTCCAGCGCCCCATCGGTCCGGTCGAGCTCGCGGAGCCGTTCGGCCAGGACGTCCCCGCTCGGCAGGTCGTCGGGAAGCGTGTAGATGTCCTCGTTCACCCAGAACTCCAGGTCGTCGCGGTCCCACAGCACCGCCACGTCGGGGTCCGCACCCTCGAGCTGGGCGCCGTGCCCGAGCATCCCGAGGTGCCACGTCTCGAACCCGAGGAGGCCCGCCCACGCTCGCTGGCCGGTCTGGCGGTCCCATGCGTCGGCGAGCGTCTCGACCTCGAGGAGGCTGGGATCGCCGTCAGACAGGTACACCTCGTCGATCGAGCCGTCCGGGAGCCGGCCCACGATCTCCGGCATTCCGTGGGTGCGGGGGTACGCCCCGGTCCCCATGTTCGCGTGGATCGGCGCGGTCAGCGGCGGTGCTGATCCGATGGTGGCGTTCGTGTAGATCGTTCCGCGCTCGATCATCGATCGGATCACCGGCCACTCCTCCGGCCACCGCTCCAGCACGTTCCAGCCGCCGCCGTCGAGAGCGATCACCACCACGACCTTGGGCGGGGCCGCCATCCGGTCGGGGCGGAGGGCCTCGCCGAGCACCTCTCCGTGCGGCGCAACGAAGCTCGACCCGATCACCGAGCCGATCGTCGGGGCGATGTCGGTGACGTCGACCGGTCGGTCGGGCCGAGGGCCGCTCCGCACGTACCCCGGCCCGTACAGCACGATCGGAACCCGCTGGTGGTACGCCCACGGCGTGGCGTGGCTGGTGCGGGGGTCGTCGGGCCCGCGGATCTCCCGTCCCCACCGGCCCACCACCGTCCACGGCTCCGGGACGAGGAGGATCTCCCCTGAGCGGCCGGGCACGTAGCCCCGCTGGAGGCTGGTCACCACGTCGCGCCCGAGCGCCCGTGCCATGTCGACGAGCGCCGGCGCGCCCGCCGGCGGGCCCGGCGCCGCTGCACTGTCGGTACATGCCGACGCCAGCGCTGCGCACGTCGCGAGCACCGCCAGGGTGCGGTGAGGGGGGGTCACGGGTGCCCTAGAATATGGCCTCCGACGACCGGAGGAAGCCCCCATGCGCGTCCTGATCCTCGGTGGCGACGGGTACCTGGGCTGGCCGACCGCGATGCATCTGTCGCGGCTCGGTCACGACGTGCACCTCGTCGACAACGGGCTGCGCCGCCGGGCCCACCGGGAGAACGAAACCGACTCGCTGACCCCCATCGCCGAGAGCCTGTCGGCCCGAGCCCGGGCGTGGGAGGAGGTCGACGGTCGTCGTATGGGCGTGTCGATGGGTGACCTGTGCGACCACCACGTCGTCGAGAGGGTCCTCCGCGAGTTCGAGCCCGAGGTCATCGTGCACTACGGCGAGATGCCCTCGGCGCCGTACTCGATGGCCTCTCGCGCCCACGCCGCGTTCACCCAGTACAACAACGTCATCGGCACGCTGAACGTCCTGTTCGCCATGCGTGACCTGGCCCCGGACGCGCACTTGGTGAAGCTCGGGACGATGGGCGAGTACGGGACGCCGAACATCGACATCGAGGAGGGGTTCATCGAGGTCCGGCACAAGGGCCGCTCCGACGTCCTCCCGTTCCCGAAGCAACCGGGGTCCTTCTACCACGCGTCCAAGGTGCACGACTCGGTGAACATCGCGCTGGCGTGCCGGATCTGGGACCTCCGGGCCACCGACCTGAACCAGGGCGTCGTGTACGGGATCCACACGGAGGACACGAAACGCGACGAACGCCTCCTCACCAGGTTCGATTACGACGAGGTGTTCGGGACCGCGCTGAACCGGTTCTGCCTCCAGGCCGTGATCGGTCATCCCCTGACCGTCTACGGGAAGGGAGGCCAGACTCGCGGGTACCTGAACATCGTCGACACGATCCGGTGCGTGGAGCTGGCCGCGACGAACCCGCCGGCTGCCGGCGAGTACCGGGTGTTCAACCAGTTCACCGAGCAGTTCTCGGTCACCGAGCTCGCGGAGCTGGTGGCCCGGGCCGGGCGCGAGTACGGCCTCGAGGTCGTGGTCAAGGGGATCGACGATCCCCGGGTGGAGGCCCAGGAGCACTACTACAACGCCACGCACACGAAGCTCCTCGACCTCGGGCTCCAGCCGCACTTCCTCTCGGAGACGCTGGTGGAGTCGATGTTCGAGGCGATCCAGCGATACCGGGACCGGGTGATCCTCGACCGGATCCTCCCCCGGATCCGGTGGCGGCCCCGAGAGCCGCTCCCGGCCTCTCCGTAGCGTGATCGCCCTCCGGATCCTCGGCGGGATCTTCGCGGCCCTGCTGCTGGTCTCGGCGGTGGCCCGGTACCGCCGGCGGCGGATCACGCGATTGAACCTGATCATCTCAGGAGCACTGGCCATCGGCCTGGGGCTGCTGGCGATCGCGCCGGGCCTGTTCGACCCGCTGTTCAACGTGTTCAACTTCCGCCAGGGTGGCGGCCGCCGGCTCCTGGCCGTTCTTCTCTTTGGCAACGTGGTGCTGCTGCTGCTGATCCTCCGGAACACCACCGAGACCGACGTGGTCCGGCGAGACTTCCAGCTCCTGATGGAGTGGATGGGTACCCATTCGCTGCCGGCCGAGGAGGTGGAGACCCTGCCGGCCGGCGATCGCGTCGTGGTCGTGCTCCCGGCGCTCAACGAGGCCGTCAACGTCGGCTCGGTGCTCGCCGCGATCCCGGAGAAGGTCGACGGCCATCCGGTGGTCCCGCTGGTCGTGGACGACGCCAGCGAGGACGGGACCGAGGCGGCCGCGCGAGAGGCCGGCGCACTGGTGGCCAGGTTGCCGATCCGCCGCGGCGGCGGCCAGGCCATCCGGGTGGGCTACGAGCTGGGTCTCCGCCTCGATGCGGTCGTGGTGGCCTCGCTGGATGCCGACGGCCAGCACGACCCGGCGGAGCTGCCGTCGCTGGTCGAGCCGATCCTCCGCGACGAGGCCGACATGGTCCAGGGCTCGCGCGTGCTGGGCAGCTTCGAGCAGGAGAGCCGCATCCGCCACCTCGGGGTGCTTTTGCTGTCCTGGCTGGCCACGGTGATGACCGGGACGCGGATCACCGATGTCTCGAACGGCTACCGGGCCATCGGCGCGGAGACGCTGCGGAAGCTGATCCTCCGTCAGGACCAGTTCTGGACCAGCGAGGTGATCATCGAGGCGCT
>CALAEC010000300.1 GCA_937890785.1 uncultured Actinomycetes bacterium | reverse complement strand
GCAGCAGCGGCGTCATCTGCCCCGTGTCGCCGAAGTCGTAGGCGAACCGGCCCTTCGTCAGCGTGGGGCAGGCCGCCGGTTCGGTGGCCACGAACCGCGCGTCGAGCTCGCCGCGGAGCTTCTGACCCATGAACGGGTACGAGAAGCCGGCGTAGTTCGAGCCGCCCCCGACGCACCCGATGATGACGTCCGGCGTCTCCCCCGCCAGCTCCATCTGCTTCTGGGCCTCCAGCCCGATCACGGTCTGGTGGAGCAGGACGTGGTTCAGCACGCTCCCCAGCGAGTACTTCGTGTCGTCGTTCTGCACGGCCACCTCGATGGCCTCGCTGATGGCGATCCCCAGCGAGCCGGGCGAGTCCGGGTCGCCCTCGAGCACCTTCTTCCCGGCCTCGGTGGTCGAGGTGGGCGACGGCCGGACCTCGGCGCCGAACGTCTCCATGAAGATCCGCCGGTACGGCTTCTGCTCGTAGGACGCCTTCACCATGAACACCAGGCACTCGAGGTCGAAGAACCGGCACGCCATCGACAGCGCCGACCCCCACTGGCCGGCACCGGTCTCGGTCGTGATGCGCTTGGTCCCGGCCTCCTTGTTGTAGTACGCCTGGGCCACGGCCGTGTTCGGCTTGTGGGAGCCGGCAGGCGAGGTGCCCTCGTACTTGAAGTAGATCCGGGCCGGCGTTCCCAGGGCACGCTCCAGCCGGGTGGCCCGGTACAGCGGTGTCGGCCTCCACAGCCGGTAGATGTCCATGATCTCGCCGGGGATGTCGATCCACGGATCCGTGGAGACCTCCTGCATGATCAGCGCCTCCGGGAACAGGGGCGCCAGCAGGTCGGGCGTAACCGGTTCCTTCGTGCCCGGGTGAAGCGGCGGGAGCGGCTGCATCCCGGTGCCGGCGATGTCCGGCATCACGTTGTACCAGGCGGAAGGCAGGTCCTCCGGCTGCAGCAGGAACTGGGTCCGTTCCTCCATGGCGACCTCCTTCCGCTCGGGGGAGCCAGAGTATGCGCGGGTGCCTTCCGGCGCGTCAACCCGAGCATCGCCGATGACCGTTGCGCGCTGGATGACTGGAACGCCCGTCCGCCGAACGACCGAACACGGTCACGAAATTGGGGCGTTCGGGTGATTCCATCGGCCATCCGGCCGTGGCATCCTCGCCCCGTGAGGGCTACCCGGCCAGCCATGTCGCTTACGCCGCGCCAGCGGGAGGTGCTGTCGTTGATGTCCCAGGGGAAGACCACCCGCGAGATCGCGTACGAGCTGGGCCTGTCCCCGTACACGGTCAAGAACTACATCGAGCGCATCTATGAACGCCTGGGCGCGCTCGACCGTGTCCAGGCGGTCTCGATCGCCGTCCGCAAGGGCCTGATCGACTAGGTCCCGGGGGCCCCTCCTCCGGGCCCGGCGGATACACTCCGGTACCGTGACCACGATCTTCGTTCGGCTGATCATCCCCATCGCCGCGATCCTCCTGCTGGTGTTCGCCCTCGTGGACGCCATCCGCGTGCCCGACGACTCGATGTACCGGGCCGGCAACAAGCTGATCTGGGTCCTGGTCATCGTGCTGCTCCCGTTCTTCGTCGGGCCGCTGATCTATCTGTTCGTGGGGGCACCCACGACGGAACGGCGTCCGCGACGGCGATGGGGGAACCAGATCCCGCCCGACGACCTGATCTGAAGAAGGAGCCGGCGCCATGTGGAAGGAATTCAAGGAGTTCGCCTTCCGGGGGAACGTCATCGAGCTTGCCGTGGCGGTCATCCTGGGCCTCGCCTTCGGTGTGGTCATCACCTCACTGGTCAACGACGTGCTGATGAATCTGATCGCGGCGGCCATCGGCCAGCCGGACTTCAGCCAGCTGACGTTCACCGTCAACGACGCGGTGATCCGGTACGGGGCGTTCCTCAACGCGCTCGTGAACTTCCTGCTGGTAGCCCTGGCGCTGTTCCTCATCGTCAAGGCGGTGAACCGGGCCACCCGCACGCCCGCGGACGAGGAGCCCTCGGGGCGGGAGTGCCCCTACTGTCTGACGACCATTCCCGCGCGGGCCTCCCGGTGCAGCGCGTGCACGATGGAGGTCCAGCCGGTGACGCTGGGCTAGGACGAGAGCCGCTCGCGGAGGAGGCGCTGCGCTTCCTGCGGATTTGCGGCGCCGCCGGTCTTCTTCATCACCTGCCCGACCAGGAACCCGATGACGCCCTCCTTGCCGCCCCGGAACTGCTCGGCCGGCCCCGGGTTCTCCGCGATCACCTCGCCGATCACGCCGCCCAGATCGGAGATCTGCCGGAGGCCTCGCTCGTCGACGATCTCGGAGGGTGGCCTGCCCGAGGCGATCGCCTCCACCAGCACCTCCTTCCCCGCGGTCGAGGAGATCTCGGCGTCCGCCACCATCCGGAGGACCTGAGCGATCGCGTCCGCGCGCCCGGCGGCGCGGTCCAGCGGCACCTGGGGCATCAGCGTCTGGGCGAACCAGTTCGCCACCGACCGGCCCGGCTGCCCGGACGCTTCGACAGTGTCCTCGAACAGGTCCGCCCACCCCGGTGCGCTCGTGAGGATGCGGGCCTGCTCGAGAGAGAGCTCCATCGACTCCAGAAACCGGCGACGGCGGGCCGCGGGGAGCTCGGGCAGCGAGGCCCGAAGCTTGGCGACCCACTCCTCGTCCGGCTCCATCGGCGGGAGGTCGGGCTCGGGGAAGTAGCGATAGTCGAAGGCCTCCTCCTTCGACCGGAGCGAGATGGTGACGCCGCGATCCTCGTCCCAGTGCCGGGTCTCCTGGACCAACGGCTCTCCTCGCTCGAGAGCCTCCCGCTGCCGATCGATCTCGTACCGCACCGCTCGCTCGACGCTTCGGATCGAGTTCATGTTCTTGATCTCGACCTTGGTGCCGAGCTCCGCGCGCCCGGCCGGCCGGACGCTGACGTTGGCGTCGCAGCGGAGGGATCCCTCCTCCATGCGAACGTCCGACACGCCGAGCGCTTCGAGGAGAGCCCGCAGCTCCTGGAGGTAGGCCCGGGCCTCCCCGGGCGAGCGGAGGTCGGGCTCCGAGACGACCTCGACCAGCGGGACGCCGGCGCGGTTGTAGTCCTCCAGCGCGTGGTCGGCCTCGGCGATGCGGCCGGTGGCGCTGGCGTGGATCGTCTTGCCGGTGTCTTCCTCGAGGTGGACGCGGTTCATGCCGATCCGCCGCGTCTCGCCGTCGGCGTCGATGTCGAGGTGGCCGCCGGTGCCGATCGGGAGGTCGTACTGGCTGATCTGGTAGTTCTTCGGCATGTCCGGATAGAAGTAGTTCTTCCGGTGGAACAGCGACCGCGGGGCCCCCTCGCCGTCCAGGGCCAGGGCGATCTTCATGGTCCGCTCCACGGCCTCCCGGTTCGGCACCGGGAGGGTGCCGGGATGGCCCAGGCACACCGGGCACGTCCGGGTGTTCGGCTCGCCCCCGAACTCGTTGGGGCACCCGCAGAACATCTTGGTGGCCGTGGACAGCTCGACGTGGCATTCCAGCCCGATCACCGCCTCGTACTCGGTCACGCTGCTTCTCTCCGGCGATCCCACAGGACGAAGCCGGCCACGGTGGCGAGCCAGGGCCCCACCGCCAGTCCCGCCTCCGTGGGGGTGACCGTGTCCGAGGAGCAGAAACCCACCACCCCCGGGCTTCCATAGGCTCGATCCATCGCGGCCCCGCGAACGGGGACCCGCTCCCAGGCCTGGGCGTCGCCCACGCTGCTTCGCTCCCAGCACGCGGGGGTCGACGGAAGCAGGAACAGCGAGCCGAGAGGGGCGATGACGCCGGCGGCCAAGACCACCGCGGCCGACACCAGGAACCGGGGAGGCCCGACGCACCACGCGCGAACTCCGCCGACGACCATGAGGACACCGATCGCCAGGAACGCGACCCCGATCGACACCACGGTCACAACACCCAGGAAGGCCGTGAGCAGGCCGGCCCCCGTCCAGACCCCGCCGCGAACGGCAGGCTCGAAGCCTCGGACGGCCACCGCGAGGGCGAGCGGGGCCAGCAGGATCACGGCCAAGGTCGCATCCTCCAGCCACGCCGTCGGCGGCCGACCCTCGCCCCCGACGATCCGTACCACGGCGAGCGCCGCCCCGATCCCGAGACCGATGCCCGCGACGACGGACTCCCC
>CALAEC010000299.1 GCA_937890785.1 uncultured Actinomycetes bacterium | reverse complement strand
TGTACGGCATCCCCCCCGACCGGCTGCTGGCCGACGTCCTGGACCGACTGCGGCCGGAGGGCCGGGCCGAGGTGGTGATCGATCTGACGCGGCTGGAGCTGCTTCCCGGTGAGGAGCCCCGTCGGGCCGCCGAGCTCGTCGAACGGGTCCGCCGACAGCGAGGGAGCGAGGGGGGCGACCTCATCAGCCTCCGGGCCGGCGACCTCGAGGCCCTGGCCATGACCTTCCGGCTCCCGCCCGGCGACCTGCTCCGTCGTCTGGAGCCTGCCATCCAGCTCCGCGAGCCGGCGAGCCCGGCGAACCACCAGTAGTCGGCTTCGAGTCCCCGGGCGGCGCCGGTACCATGCCCGGTGTGACCCACGGCTCCGTCACCACCGCTGAGCCCTTCTCCCTTCAACCCCACCGGCCGCCTCGCCGTCGGCGACGCATCCGACCCATGCTGCTGATCGGAGGCGTACTGCTCGTCCTTGCCGTCGGAGCGGGACTGGCGCTGTTGCTCCCCGCCCGCGCTCCGCTCCTGGAAGCTCGCACCGCCCTGGTGCAGGGGCGAGACGCGGTCGTGTCCGGCGATCTCGACACGGCCGGCCTGGCCTTCGCCCGAGCCGAGGCGTCGTTCGACGAGGCGCTCGACACCATCGGCAATCCGCTGACCGGAGTGGCGTCGTGGATCCCATTGCTCGGCCAGACCCCCGACGCGGTCCGGGCCGCCGCCGAGGCTGGCATGCTCATGGCGCGCGCGGGGCTGGACGTGGCCCAGGCCGCAGAGGATCTCCCGGGGGGGGTGGGAGCCCTGGCGCCTCGTGACGGAACGATCCCCCTGGACCCCCTCCGCTCCCTCACCCCGGCCCTTGCCCGGGCCTTGGCCCTGGCCGACCGGGCCACGGTCCTGCTCGAGGAGGCGCCTCGGTGGGTGGTTCCCGCGGAGGTGACCGAGCCGCTGGAGACGTTCACGGTCGAGGCTCGGGGGGCACGCCGGGCCCTGGCGGCCGCCACCGCGACCGCCTGGGCCCTTCCGGCCTTCCTCGGAGCCGACGGGGCGAAGCGGTACTTCCTCGGTGCCCAGAACCCCGCGGAGCTGCGGGGAACGGGAGGGCTCATCGGGGCCTACGCCATCATGACCGCCGACCAGGGTCGTATCGAGGTGGGGCCGTTCCTCGACGTGGAGCTGCCGGACGTGGCCGACGTGGCCCCCCTCCCGCCGCCCGGGCCCGACTACGAGGCCCTGTACGGGAGCAATTTCCGGTCCCTGCCGAACGTCAACCTGACGCCTGACTTCCCCACGGCGGCCACGGCGATCGAGCGTCTGCACGAAGCCACCACGGGCACCCCCGTGGACGGCACGATCCTGGCGGACCCCCAGGCGCTCTCGTTCCTGCTGCGGGCCACCGGGCCGGCCGTCGTCCCGGCCACCGGCACGACCGTCGATGCTGACTCCGTGGTTCCCTTCGTGGCCAACGAGGCCTACGCCCTGCTCCCGGACGACGTGGCCCGCAAGCAGGTCCTCGGCGACGTGGCGGCCGAGGTCCTGAACCGGTTCCTCAGCGGCGGCGCCACCGAGGATCCCGCCACGGCGGGCCGGGCGGTCGTGGAGGCAGCCGCCGGAGGCCATCTCCTGCTGCATTCGGCAGATCCGGCCACCCAGGCCGGCCTCCTGATCGCGGGGGCGGCGGGAACCCTCGCCGATCCGGAGGGCGATTTCGTCGGCGTGGTGGCCAACAACGCCGCGGGCAACAAGATCGACTTCTACGCACGACGATCCCTCGACTACGACGTGGTGCTGCTCGAGGACGGCTCCGCCCGAGGCCGGCTCGCGGTGACGATCGCGAACGAGGCGCCCACGAGCGACCAGCCCGCGTACGTGATCGGGCCCCACCCGTTGCTCGATGCCGCGCCCGGGGACAACATCACGAACGTCCAGACCTACTGCTCCACGACGTGCCGGGTCGAGGGGGTCCGACTCGACGGTTCGCAGGTGGCGGTGTGGCGTCGGACGGAGCTCGGGCACCCGGTCGTCATCACCGGGATGACGATCCCGTCCGGTGGCACCGGTCGCCTCGAGTACGAGTGGACGGCCGCCGACGCCTGGAGTGAGGAGGGCGGCCTGATCGTGTACCGCCTCGCCGTACAGGGCCAGCCGACCATCATCCCGAGCACGATGCAGCTCTCGGTGGCCGTCCCCGAGAACGCGGCGGTGGCCAGGACCAGTCCGGAGATGACGATCGAGGGGGACCGGGTCGTCTGGCAGGGAGCGCCGGGCACCGTGGCCACCTTCGAGGTCGCCTTCAAGCCATCCTAGGGCGGGGCCGATGGTCCCCATGCGCCGTCCATCCACGCGCGCCGCCGGTACGATGCCTCGTATCACGCAGGGATCGGTCGACACGGCCCCAACCGCCCAGCGGAGGGGCAGACACCGGGCTCCCGATGCCCGGCGAGTTCGCTTGCGCCGGATCATTCTGACCGTGGCCGCCGTCGTGGTGGTCGCGGTCGGGGCAGGTCTTGTGCTCATGCTTCCGGCGCGAGGGGCGCTCCAGGAGGGCCGGACCGCGCTCCTGAGCGCGCGGACGGCTCTGACCCAGGGCGACGTCGCGGCCGCAGCCGGGTCCTTCGCGGAAGCCGAAGCCGCGTTCGGACGGGCGTCGGGACAGCTCGGCAACCCGCTGACCACCATCGCCGGCCTGATGCCGATCCTCGGACGGACGCCCGACG
This sequence comes from uncultured Actinomycetes bacterium, assembly GCA_937890785.1. Lineage (GTDB taxonomy): Bacteria > Actinomycetota > UBA4738 > UBA4738 > CALAEC01 > CALAEC01. Next base: position 1,859 of record CALAEC010000299.1, on the reverse strand, counting down.
CGATCTCCAACATGGCCGACGCCGGGGGACTGGTGGCGCGAGCGGGACGCGAGCTGGCCGAAGGAACCGAGGGGCTCCGGGGCGGCCTCGGGGCGCTGGCACCGGCCGGGGGGGCCGTCGACATCCGCTCCTACGAGCAGATGGGTCCTTCGCTCCGCACCGCCCGCGACCTCGTCGTGGAGGCGGACCGGCTGATCTCAGGCTCGGCCGGGACCTGGATCCCCCAGCTCGTGGCCGATCCTCTGTTCCAGCTCCAGAACGAGCTCACCACGGCCAGACGAGCGGTGGTCGGCGCCGATGCCCTGATCGGAGCGCTCCCGTCGTTCCTGGGCGCGGATGAGACGAAGCGATACTTCGTGGCCGCACAGAACCCCGCGGAGCTGAGGGGAACCGGCGGGCTGATCGGCTCCTACACGATCCTGACGGTCGACCGGGGGCGCCTTCAGCTCGGCGAGTTCCGACCGATCCAGAGCCTCCGAGACGCCATCGGGGCCGTCGAGCAGCCCAACCCCGACTACGAGTCCCTGTACATCCGATGGGGCGGGGCGGGGTTCTGGTCGAACCTGAATCGAACGCCGGACTTCCCGTCGGCGGCGGTGGCGATCGAGCGCCTGTACGAGGAAGTGAAGGGTGAACGGCTCGACGGTGTTCTCGCCTCGGATCCGGAGGCGTTCGCCCGGCTCCTCGCGGCCACAGGGCCGGCGGAGATCCCCGGCATCGGGGTCACCGTGGACGCCGGCACCGTGGTTCCATTCGTCACGAACGAGGCCTACGTGCGGTTCCCCGACAGCGTCGAGCGGAAGCGGGTCCTCGGCGATGTGGCGGGGGAGGTCCTGGGGAGGTTCCTCAACGCCGGAGCCTCGGACGACCCCGTGGCTGCGGCGCGGGCGCTGATCGAGGCGGCGGCCGGGGGGCATCTCCGCTTCCACTCGACCGACCCCGCCGTGCAGCGGGGATTCGATCGGGCGGGGCTGTCCGGGCGGTTCCCTAAGCGGGACGGCGACTTCCTGGCCGCCATCGTCAACAACAACGGCGGGAACAAGATCGACTTCTACCTGGATCGAACGATCCGGTACGAGGTCCAACTCGGTCCGGAGGGGACCGCGGAGGCCAATGCCTCGCTGATGCTCAGGAACGAGGCCCCATCCGAAGGGCTGCCCGCCTACATCATCGGGCCTTTTCCCCTCAAGGATGCCGTCGCCGGGGAGAACGTCTCCGTGGTGCAGACCTACTGTGCCCGTGGGTGCCGCCCGACGATGTACCAGGTCGACGGGGAGCCCGGAGAGGCGGAACGAGGAACGGAGCTCGGCCATCCCGCGCTGCTCAGCAACGTCCGCCTGCGGAGTGGAGAGAGCGCGCGACTCGACTACCGGTGGCAGGTCCCTCAGGCATGGTCGGGAGACACGGGCCACGGCGTGTATCGCCTCACGGTCCAATCGCAGCCGGGCATCCGGCCGGCCACCCTCGAGGTTGACATCGTGGTGCCCCCGGGGACCAGGATCATCCGGGCATCGGAGGGTCTCCGGATCGCGGGGGACCAGGCGGTGTGGCGAGGGCAGGCAGAGGACGTGACCAGGTTCGAGGTCGAGTTTCACCGCTCGCTGTTCAGCTTCCGAGGGTAGCCGGAGCGGTCCCGGCTGCCCCAGCGGAGAACCCCTCGGCCGGGTGCGCGGGCAGCCTACGTCACCCTTCGTAGAACGGCGGCCACATCCCCTCCCACCTGCGGGTTTTCACCGGAGGACCGGGGAGGGGGCCAGGAGAGAATTACGCCCCCCCGCGTATCGTCAGCGGCACCCGGACCTTCCTACCATGGCCCACCGGACAAATCGAAGGGAAGAGCGATGAGAAAGCTCGTGGTG
>CALAEC010000298.1 GCA_937890785.1 uncultured Actinomycetes bacterium | reverse complement strand
GGACGCGCTCGACGAATCCGTGGTCACCACCCGCGCGGTCGGGACGTTCGTGGTCGGCAAGGAACAGCAGCGGCTTCGTTGACTGGAATTTTCATGCTCCAATGACCACTGGAGCGGTCTTGACCCGAACAATGAGCGGGCGGGCTGACGGTAGGCCTCGCCCCACTGCCACCGCGGTTCGATTGGGAAGGGTTGGAATGCCCATAGCCAGCGTGGGCCCAATCACCCCTTGCAGGTAGTCGATTCCGGTTTCATCGACCGCCTGAAAGGCGAACAGGGTATTGCACTGGCTGAGCGCCGATTTGGTCACCATCGCGGTTCTCTGCGATACCAGGATGAACCCTAAGCCGTACTTCCGACTCTCCATAAATCAAGCGGGAGGTGTCCTGGGCCGTTGTCTTCAGATCCCATCCCTCGACCACGAACCCCTCAGGGATGAAGTTCTGCGCCTCCTCAAATAGGACGATGCACCGCGCCATCTGACCGGACTCGAGTCCTGGTTGACCACGAGCCCAGTCGAAGAGTCTCCTGGACAGCCTATTGGCTTCCCGGATGGGATGGTCGTCGCCCGGCGTGTACACACATATCTTCTGTTCACTGTCCAGGAAATCGAGCATGGTATCGAATTCAACTCCGGGATTCTCCGGTGGCGGGAAGCGCAGAGAGTATTGAGGAGTCGTGTCCACACAGAACCACCTTGCTGCCGGCAGCAGCAAGAGCCGAAACCAAATCGAACGCGAGATGCGTCTTCCCGGTGCCGGTTACACCCAGTAGGGCGGCGTGGTGCAGACCGAGCTCCCGGAGATTCACGACAACCGGGAAGTCAGAATTCGGGATGTTCCCTATGACGGATAGCCCTTCAGGAACATCCCCGGTACCTGGGGCCTATCGCCCCTCCATGAACAAGCCGCACAATCGAAGGGCTTTCATCTCGAACAGAGAAGCCAAAGGACTCATCGCTCCATTCCCCCAGTTGCGATACTGATACATTGGCAGCCCGGCGTCGGTCGCCTCCCCAAGTTGCAACCTCGACACGGGCGTCTGCTACTTGCCAGAATAGGCAGCCTTCTTCTGACACCGTCCACACCAACTGGCCTAGCCGGACATCGCAACTCGGAAAGAGCTCAAATCGACCTTCCAGGGTCGAAGTTCCTTCTCCCATCTGCCCAAGTGGAGTGGTTCCTCTCAGGCGGATCTCACTGGAATCAGGATCAAGCTCTGCCGTGTCTCGGGATGCTCTTCGGACGGTAATCGAGTAGCCAGAGACATCAGGTCCCTGGTCCGGCAGGACGTCCACGAGTCGTTGAGCGAAGACCCGCGCTGCCGGCCGCCCCGATTCAAGGATCTGCGCGATAACCAAACCAAGCCTCCCACGCCCGTTCCCCTCGAGTTCAACGATCTCACCGACTGACAATCCGCGCGCTTCTGGGCCAACAACCAAGAGCTCATGGGGAGCCGCGAGATGTGAAACCGTCATCTGACGACTGGCCTTAGCCATGGAGAGCAGGACGCGATGTGGACGCACCTCAGAACAGAAGAGAACGAAGAGCATGACCGTAAGCGAAACGGTCCAAGGCGCCTGGAATGGCGCATGAAACGAAGCAAGGGAGACTATGAGCAATAGGACCAGCAGGAATTTCCACGCGCCCAGCCTCCGGCCAATAAGCGTTGCGATGCCAGCTATCCGCCCAGTGATGCGGCCTGAGATTGGGTCGGTCTGCAGGACGTAGGCTAGCGACAGAAGCGCGAAAGAACTTGCGCCAATTAATAGCAACAAGACCCACCAAAACACCGAACCCGTGAACCCAGATGCGAGACAGAGCAGGATCGTCGCGATTGAGTTGGCGACCGCGGCCTGACTCCCGGCGAAGAGCGGTTCAAACAGAAAGGCGGCGAAGATAACGAGTAAGAGAACCTCGAACCACAAGCTCTCCCTCTTGAGGAGACTGGGTTCGGCTCCCAATCCGTCGCTAAGCCACACTGCAAGACCCGCCCCAATGGCGGCATAGACCAAGCGCGCCAGCCGGTCGGCTCCCTTCGCGTCAGGTGAGGAATTGAGCGGAGGCATTTGTTTCGTTGATCCCCTTCTACCAGGCATTCTATGCTCACGCCATGGCCCGGATCGAGGTGTACGTGGACAGCAACCTCGAGGACGGCCGGGAAACGGTCCAAGGGACGGACGACGCGATCAAGATCCGGGAGCACGGTGTGGAGGTGTTCGAGGAGGGCGCGCTCCACGTGATCCCGTCGCACCCGGTCCGGGAGGTCATCTGGACCACGACTCCCTTCCAGGCCGGTTAGCGGTCCGCGCCCGGAACCTCGGGGCCCACGTCGGGCGGCTCGACGTGCGGTCCCCGGATCCGTCCACCAGGCAGCCCAACGATCAGCGCCGCGGACAGAACGCTCACGGCCCCGCAGATCAGCCAAACGCCGCTCGGTGACCACGCGTACAGCGATGTGCCCACCGCCGGCGCCAGGATGTTCGAGAGCGCGAACGTCAGCCCGTACGCTCCCTGGTAGCGGCCGCGGAGGCGGTCCGGGGCCATCTCGGCGACGTAGGCCGAACTGGTCGGCGCCGCGGCGATCTCGCCGAACGTCCACACGATCACCGTTGCCGCCAGCGGGAGCACAGAGTGGGCCAGCGCCGTCAGCGCGAACCCGATCCCGGTGATCAGGACGCCGAGGGCGATCACGCGAGGCGCGGAGAACCGCCGCACGAACCGCATCAGCGGAAGCTCCAGCAGCACGATGATGGTGGCGTTGAGCCCGATCAACAGCCCGTACACCGACGTCGAGAGCCCGTTATCCCGGAGGTGGAGCGGGAACGCAGCGCCCGACTGCCAGTACACGAAACCGGCCAGCACCACGGCGATCAGGAAGATCACGAAGGGACGATCGGCGGAGACCGTCCGAAGACCCGCACCCCGTGCCTCTTCCCGTCGGCGGGTTCGGATCCCCTCGGGCAGGGCGACCAGCGCCACCGCCCCCAGCACGATCGAGGTGGCCGCCTCGCCGACGAAGAGCCACATGAAGGAGCGCTCGGCGAGCACGCCGGCCACCGCGGGGCCGACGGCGAAGCCCACGTTGATGGCCAGCCGGTATCCGGCGAACGCCACCAGCCGTCGTTCCGACGGAACGAGGTCCGTCAGCAGCGCGGCCGATGCCGGCCGGTACAGGTCGCTGGTCAGCCCGAACAGCGCCGTGAACAGCCACAGCCCCGGCAGGCCTTCGACCTGGGACAGCACGAGGGCGGTCACCGCCGAGGAGAACATCGAGACTGCGATGGCGTTGCGACGGCCGATCCGGTCGGCCAGGTACCCGCCGATCACCGCGGCCCCCAGCCCGCCGACCCCGTATGCGGCGGCCACGCTCCCGGCGGCTGGCGCCGAGTAGCCCCGATCGACCAGGTAGAGAACGAGGAACACCGAGATGAACGACCCGAACCGGTTGACGAACGACCCGGCGAACAGCCACCACACGGGGCGGGGGAGCGCCCGCAGGCTCCGGAGGAGGCGCTCCTGGGGATCGATCACGCCACAGGGTACCCACGGGGGCGGCCCCGGTCAGCCTCAGGTGCGCCGCTCAACCGGAGCCGCCGGGACGCCGAAGGTTCTCACAGGAGTCCGTAAGGGGCGGAACACGCACATGGTGAGGATGACGAGGCGCGTGCGATCGCTGGGGCGGCGAGGGTGGGCCCTCCTCGCCGCGCTCCTCGTTGCGCCCACGGTGCTGACCCTCGCGCTGCGCGCGGTGCCCGTCCTCGACGTGGCCCATGAGTCGCCCACATTCCACCTGTTGCTCGTGAGCGGAATCACCGCCCTGGCCTTCTTCATCGCGGTGGTGACCACCGTGGCGGCGGCCAGGGACCGGCGGCCGGCCCCGGTGCTGCTGGCGGTGGCGTGCGTCTCCGTGGGCGCCTTGATGCTGGCCCACGGGCTGACCACCCCCGGCATCGGCGACCGGCCCATGAACATGTGGGTGGCTAGGCTGCCGGTGCTGGCCATCACCGGCTTCGCCGTGGCCCTCCTGGCCGCGACCGGCCCCGAGCGCGGCAGGGTCAAGCGGTTCGTCGGGCGGTACCCCCGGGGCACCCTGCTCGCCGCGGCCTCAAGCCTCACCGCCTTCGCCGCCGTGGTCTCGGTGGACCCAACCCGGCTGGCCGGGACGGCCCCCCTGCGGGGCGAGGAGGCCGTGACCACGATCCTGGCCCTGGCCAGCGGAATCACGCTCCTTCTGGTCGGGGCCCGACACTGGATCCGATGGCGGTTGGGGCGAGACCGGGTCGAGCTGTCGCTGGTGCTGGCGTGCTGGCTGGCCGCCGACGCCGTGGTCTCGCTGAAGCTGGGCGAGCTGTGGCGGCTGTCGTGGTGGGACTACCACGCGTACCTCCTGGCCGGGTTCGCCTCGGCGGCATGGGCCGTCCTGGTCGGGTTGCGCAGCAGCCGGAGCGCTCGGCAGGCCGTCGGGAGCATCTCGGTCGGTGACACGCTCGAGCACATCGACCGGGGATCCCCGGAGGCCCTCCACGCGCTGACCGCCGCGGTCGAGGCCAAGGACCCGTACACGCACGGGCACTCCGCCCGCGTGGCCAGGGTCGCCGTGGGCGTCGGCGAGCGGCTCGGACTTGAGGCCGACGAACTGCGGCGCCTGGCGCAGGGGGCCCGGCTGCACGACATCGGCAAGATCGGGGTCCCGGACGCCGTGCTCAACAAGCCCGCCGAATTGACCCCGGACGAGTGGGACTGGATCAAGGCCCACCCCGTCGTGGGCTGGGAGATCGCCAGCAGGGCGCCGTCCCTCCGCAGCGCGCTCGACGTGATCCGACACCACCACGAGCGGTGGGACGGGAGCGGCTACCCGGACGGCCGGCACGGCGACGAGACACCGTTGCCGGCGCGGATCGCTGCCGTGGCCGACGTGTGGGACGCGCTCACGTCTGACCGTGCGTACCGGCCGGCCTGGCCGGCAGATCAAGCCCTGGCTCACCTGGTCGCCGGGAGCGGCCGCATGTTCGACCCGGCGTGCGTGGAGGCGTTCGTCGATCTCGTCGGTACCGGAGGCGAGCGCGTGGACCTCGACCG
>CALAEC010000297.1 GCA_937890785.1 uncultured Actinomycetes bacterium | reverse complement strand
AGTGGACCTTCGGCCGGAGATCAACGGGAGGCAGACCGCCGATCACCGGCGAGGTGGCTGAGGAAGCGGTCCGGAAGGCCCTCCGGTCCTTTGCGCCCTGAACCGCTCAGGCCTGCCGGGTGTCCGTCCCACCAGAAGAACCTCCGCGGCCGATCTCATGACGAGCAGGGAAGTCGCCTGTTTCGTCACGTTCTCCTGGATGGCTCCCGAAGGAGGAGCTGGCGCGGAACGGGGGAGGTGAAGTCCACCTCCCCCGTCGCCGCCTGCGGTTCAGGCTCCCGTGTAGCGGAAGATCCAGAGACCGCTGTCCCGGTCGCTTCCCAGGATCAGGGTCTCCGAGCTTCCCGGAAGCCGGTGGACCTCGACGCCCCAGAAGTTGTTGCCGTCCTCGTGGATGTAGTGACCGACCTCATCCAAGCCGGCCTTCGTGTACCTCAGAACACGGATCCCCGCGGAGTAGTACGAGAGATACGCGAGGTCGTCCGAGAACGGGTCGATGGCCACCTCGTGTACCGTCAGATCTCCGAAGCCGGTCTCGAACGCCGGATCGTGGGCCTCGGGGATGGCGTACACGTCGATCTCAGCCCCCGAGGTGGCGTCCAACATCCGCACGTACCCCCAGCCGTCGAAGATCCGTTCGATCCGGATCCCCCCGCTGGCGGAGCCTGGAGCGGGGGTCGGCTGAACACATGGGCTGGTCTCCGGGTCATACGTCCCGAGGATCTTCAACCCGACCGACCGGGTCACGAACAGGAACGGGACACTGGTGTTCACGATGGGGATGACCCGACCCTGGCAGGGCGCCGCTCCCCCGGCCTGGAGGTTGAACACGATGACTGCTGCATAACCGGCGGCGACCGCGTTGTCCGCTTTCACCTGAAAGCTGCACGTGCCTCGCTCCACCACGGCGATGGAGTCCGGCGTCGGCGCCGGCGGCACAGGACCGCAAGCCAGGCCGAGGAACGCGGACGGACCCTGGAGAACACCGTTCGGATCCAGCTGCTGTGATGCCGTTCCCTGGAGGAAGGTGAACACGCTGTTCGTGAACGCCCCCGAGGTGATGGTGGCTACGAAGGGCCGGGGCGCGAAGTCCTCGTCCGTACCGATGATGAACTTGGCGTTGGGACTGAACTCGGCCTGATGGGCGTTTCCTTCCGTGTAGTGGAGCCCGGTGATGGCGTCGGGGAACGAGTAGTCGCTGTCACGAATGAATACCGGGTTGGCGGGGTCGTTCACGTTCAGCTGGACCCAGCCGCCATCCCAGTAGGAAAGAAGCATGACCCAGTTCTTCTGGACGCGCCGCACCACCATGTCGTGGAGGAAGGAGTTGTCGCCCAGGACCCCCTCCTGAAGGACCCCGAAGTCGTTCAGGTCGAGCTCGGTGAGGAGAACGGGGTTCCGTGGGTCGGTGATCTCGAGGATGTCGACGTCACGGACCTCCTCGTTGTCCACGATCACCACGAACGCCCGGTCGCCGGCCTGCCAGGCGAAAGCGCTGTGGATCTGGTGCAGGGGGCTGAAGGCGCCTGGAGGGCTGCTGTCTCCGGCGTGTGCCGTCAAGACCTCAGGGTTCAGGGGGTCGGTCACGTCCCAGAGTGATACCCCTCCATCACCGCCGATGGCACACAGCTCGTTGTTGAAGACGAGAACCTGCCCCGAAAACGAGGGGGTGGACATGTCCAGGACCTGTGATCCCTCGCCCGGGAAGGAGCCATCGGTGGCCTCTATGAACCCGACCTGGGTCGGGTCGGAAGGATCGGAGATGTCCATGACGGCCACCCCGGCGTCGAAGCAGCCGCCCGGCTGGCGGACCGTCAGGTAGGCGTAGTTGCCGAACGCCGACACGTCGGCCACGCGGCCGGGGGCCGCTCCGTCGATGTCGGCCTGACCCACGAGCTCGACGTTCTCTATCGATCCGGGGAGATGACCGCCGGGGCCGCCGTGCTGATCGTGATCGGCATGCACCTCCAGGGGTGTGTCGGAGACATCGTCGGCGATCTCGTGGACCCCATCCGGTTCAGGAGGGCTGGCACCTGCAGGGAGGGCGATCGCCACAAGAGCCAGGATGACGCACGACGCAAAGAGCCGAAAACGCACGTGTCACCTCCAAGGAAGAGCGAGTGACTTGGTTGTTGTGGCCGCGGCGCACAGGAGCCACGGGGCTGTCCAGGAACCGCTTCTTCCGGCGCCCACCACCCCCTTCGAGCGTTCGACGGGTCCAAAGGTACCCATCTCCGCCCTGGTCGGCAACCGGCTCGGAGCTACCCCACCCCTGGGCACGAAGCGGGGCTCGTCGGATGGGTCAGCCAAGGTGGCCCTTTGACCGCGGACGCAGAAGAGTAAACAGCACGGAAGGGCCACAAGCCATGACGCTTCCCGTCCGGGAGCGAACCCGCCGCCTTCGGTGGCCGGGGAGACCGACGGGCCCGGCCGGCGGGCTCCTTAAGGAGCGGACTCATGATCCGTAGGCAGGAGGTTCGAGTCCTCCCCCTCCCACACCTTGAGCA
>CALAEC010000296.1 GCA_937890785.1 uncultured Actinomycetes bacterium | reverse complement strand
GTGTAGCAGATGCCAGATCGCTGGAGCTGGCCGAGTGGTTCCGGGAACTTCTGGGCGCTCTGGCCTTCACCGGCCTGCGGCTCGCTCCAGCGCCGCCTCGGCGTCCTCCCGATAGAGGTTCCCACGCAGCCGTCCCTTCAGGTCGGAGACAACGATGGTCCGCACTCCCCGCTTGTGCATCCGCTCGACCAAGGGCTCGAGCGACTCATTGGGACGGATCGTCGTGGGCCCGATCTCCATGGCCTCCTCGGCGGTCGCCTCGGGGCTCTCCTCCAGCGCCTGGCCGCGCAGGCGACCCTCGACGATCCTCCTCGGCAGCGGAGACCTCGCCCAGACCTGATCGAGCAGGGGTTGATCGACGTCTACGAGCTCTGGATCGACCCCCTCGTGCTCCGGACGGGGAAGCGCCTCTTCCGCGAGGGGGCCCAAAGACCGCGTTGAAGCTCGTGGCGAGCAAGGCCAGCAGCACCGGTGTCGCCATGCTCACGTACCTTCCCGCCCACGCCTGAGTTCGGTGTTGCCGGGAACGTCGAGGGGCTCGCCTCATCCTGCGGGTGATGGCTGATTCCTCCCCAAGGCGAACACGCCGCGGCCGACACCTCAAACCGGCTGCAAGGCGCCCTCCTCGGCCGCCTCAGGCGCGGACCGGTCCCCCCTCGGCTGGGGCACCGTCGCCCGCACGAGAGCCGTGAGGGCCTCGATGTCGTAGGCGCCGTAGTACCGGCGTCCATTGATGAAGAAGGTCGGCGTGCCGGCGACCCCGCTCCGATCGGCGCCGTCGACGTCGCGAGCAACCCGCGGCGCGTGCTGGCGCGTGCGCAGCTCCTCCGAGAAGCGCTCGACGTCGAGCCCGAGCTCCTCGGCGTAGCGGTACAGGTCCTGCGGGCCGAGGGCGTCCTGGTGGGAGAAGAGGAGGTGGTGCATCTCCCAGAATCTCCCCTGGGCGCCTGCTGCCTCGGCCGCCTCGGCCCCAAGCTGCGCGTTCTCGTGGACGTCGGCCAGCGGCAGGTGGCGGAACACGTAGCGCAGGTCGTCGCCGAACTCCGCCAGGAGGGCCCGGACGACCGACTCGGCCCTCCCGCAGAAGGGGCACTGGAAGTCGCCGTACTCCACGAGCGTCACCGGCGCATCCTCGGGGCCGCGGATGTGGTCGTGCTCCGGCTCGACCGGGTCGGCCAGGTCGACGAGTGGTTCGGCCGGGCGCGCCCGCCGGGCGGCGAGACCACGCTCCGGCAGGAGGCCCACCGCCCGGAACGCGAGCCAGCCGAGCACCGCGGCGAGGATCGAGGCGCTGAGGATGCCGATCTTCGCCTCCTCGAGGCGCCGGCCCTCGAAGGAGAGGTCCGCCACGAAGAGCGAGACGGTGAACCCGATCCCCGCCACCGCGGCCGCCCCGACGAGGGACGGCCAGGAGACCGTGAGCGGAAACCCTCCGAGCCGACGCCTCGTGGCCAGCCAGCTCGCCCCGGTGATGCCGATCAGCTTCCCGGCCACGAGGGCCACGACGATCCCGAGGGTGATCGGGGAGGTCAGGGCGCGCCCGAGCACCTCCCCGCTGAGCGCCACCCCCGCGTTCGCCAAGGCGAAGAGCGGAACGATCACGTAGCTCGTCCACGGATGCAGGATCTCCTGGAGCCGCTCGTTCGGGGAGATCGCCTCGGCCACTCCCCGGCTGGCCGAGCGGGCGTATCGGGGGGTCGGCTGTTCGCGGAACGAGCGCCAGAGAGAGGTCGCCCGCTCGAGGTCCCGCCGCGCGGGCGGATAGGCGGTCGCCAGCAGGCCCATGGACACCCCCGCGATCGTCGGGTGGACCCCCGACTGGAGCATCGAGAGCCAGATCCCGGTGCCCACGAGGAGGTACGGCACCCCGCTCCGAACGCCCGCGCGCCGCAGCGCGAGCACGACGCCGAACAGGCCGGCGGCGACGAGGAGGGCCGCGGGCGAGAGATCGCCCGAGTAGGCGAGGGCGATCACCAGGAGCGCCCCGATGTCGTCCACGATCACGAGCGTCAGCAGGAACACTCGGATCCGCTGCGGGAAGCGCCGACCGACGAGCGCGAGGACGCCGAGGGCGAAGGCCGTGTCCGTCGCCATCGCGATCCCCCACCCGCGCGCCGCGGAGCCCCCGACATTGAAGGCGAGGTAGATCAGTGCGGGGGCGACCATCCCACCGATCGCCGCCAGGATGGGCACGGCGACGCGGCGACGCTCTCGCAGCTCCCCCATGTCGAGCTCGCGCCGGATCTCGAGCCCGATCACGAAGAAGAAGAACACCATCAGGCCGTCGTTGATCCAGTGGCGCAGGTCCTGAGAGAGTTCCGTGCCCCCGAAGCCGATCGTGAGCTCTCTCGACCAGAACCCCTCGTAGGTGGAGCCCCACGGCGAGTTCACCCACAGGAGCGCGGCCAGCGCGGCCACCAGCAGGATGACCGCGCCTCCGACCTCGGTGGCGACGAAGGCCCGAACCGGCGCCCCGACGCTCCGAATCCAGGCGGTGCGCCCGCCGAGAGATCCCTCCCCGTTGGACCTAGACATCCAGCCTCCCCTCTCCTTGAGGGAGCGTCCCTCGCGCGGGCTCGGGCGCCGCCAGGTCCGTTAGATGTTGACCGTCGACATGTCCGGATAGCGGTCGCCGGCGGGGGCGCCCCTGGGAAACGCGGACTCGATCCGGTCGAGGTCGTCCTCGTTCAGCTCGACCTCCACTGCGGCCGCGTTCACCTCCATGTAGCGGACGTGCTTGGTGCCCGGGATGGGCACGATGTCGTCTCCTCGCCTGAGCACCCATGCCAGGGCCAGCTGGGAGGCCGCCACGCCCTTCTCCCGGGCGATCTCTCGCACCCGGTCGACGAGGTCGAGGTTGCGCCGGAGGTTCTGGCCCTGGAAGCGGGGGTTGTGCCGGCGGAAGTCCTCGGGGTCGAGGTCCTCGACCGAGCGGATCGCTCCGGTGAGGAACCCCCGGCCGAGCGGGCTGTACGCCACGAACCCGATGCCGAGCTCGCGGATGGTGGGGAGGATCTCCTCCTCCGGGTCGCGGGACCAGAGCGAGTACTCGGTCTGGAGCGCCGTGATCGGATGCACGGCGTGGGCCCGGCGGATGGTCGCGGGGGCCGCCTCGGAGAGGCCGAGGTGGCGGACCTTGCCGGCCCGCACCAGCTCGGCCATCGCGCCCACGGTCTCCTCGATCGGGGTGTTCGGGTCGACGCGATGCTGGTAGTAGAGGTCGATGTGGTCGACGCCGAGCCGCGCGAGCGAAGCCTCGCAGGCCCCCCGCACGTACTCGGGGTCGCCGCGGATCCCCAGGCGCTCCCCGTTCGGTCCGCGGACGTTCCCGAACTTCGTCGCCAGCACCACCTCGTCGCGCCGTCCGCTGATGGCCTTGCCCACCAGCCGCTCGTTGGTGAAGGGCCCGTACATGTCGGCCGTGTCCAGGAAGCTCACGCCCAGATCGAGGGCCCGATAGATGGTGGCCGTGGCCTCGCCCTCGTCCGCGCGGCCGTAGAACTCCGACATCCCCATGCACCCCAGGCCAATCGTCGAAACCTCGAGCCCTCTGGTGCCCAGCTTCCGCTTCTCCACGTCGCCTCTCCCTTCTTTTGCGGAACCCCGCCTCCACGGATCTCGTCATGCGGCCCGACCCTCCGCAACCTCCGCCGGCGCGGGGATCAGCGGGGCCGCGAGCGCCCGGATCACGCCGGGCATCCCCCGGATCTCGGCGAGGGTCCTCTCGAGGCCCCTCCCACCCGGGTCGGATCGCGCCAGGGCCAGAGCGTCGTACGGTCCCCGCACGTCCTGGGCGAGAAGGACCCCGGGGACGCCGCGGAGGAACCCGGCGATCGGGCCCGTCTCCCTGTCCGTCTCGATGAGTAGGTACGCCTCCATCGGTCTCCTCCCTGCGTCTCGGGGTGGATCGGTGGACTCCACCTCCACCATCGGCTAGGGAGCACCATACTCGCATCGCCCGCCTTTTGTCAACCGCTGCCATGTTACGGAGAATGGCATGTGCTATGATGTGCCCATGCAAGAGAGAACGATGGGCCTCAGGGAGCGGAAGAAGCAGCGGACGCGGGCCGAGCTAACCGAGGCGGCGATCCTCCTGTTCACCGATCGGGGGTTCGACGCCACCACCATCGAGGACATCGTTGGAGAGGTGGAGGTCTCCCCCCGGACGTTCTTCCGCTACTTCGACTCGAAGGAAGACGTGGTGATCGGGTTCTTCGACGACATGGGCGTGGAGCTGCGCGGCATGCTCGCCGCCCGGCCTCAGGGGGAGGCACCCTTCACCGCCGTCCGCCGCGCCCTCGGGGCGCTGATCGAGCTGTTCACGTCCGAGCCCGAACGCGTCCTGGCAGCCAAGAGGCTCGCCTACGACACCCCGGCGATCCGCGCCCGCCTACTCGACAAGCACGCCCGGTGGGAGAACGGGGTGACCGAGGAGCTCGCCGCACGGCTCGGGGTGGACCCCGAGCGTGACCCCCGACCCCGCCTGATCGCCTCCGTCGCCCTGGCCGCCTTCTCGACCGCGGTCAGCCGCTGGGTGGACAGCGGCGGGCGGGAAGACCTGAAGGCGCTGCTGAACCAATCCCTCGACGCCGTGGGCACCGGACTCGATCGCACCCCACCGGCCTCGGTCGGCTGAGTGCGGGGAGGCATCGGTCGGACAACCCCCCTTCCTGTGCCTGTGGGTGCCGGTAACTCGATCCGCCATGATCACGCCGCCATGTCGTACTCGTGGATGAGCCCACCGAGCCGGTCGGTGCGGCGAATCTGGCTCGGATCGACGATGGCGTGAGGCAACATCATGACGCGCATGGATATGCCTCCTTCCGGTACCAACCCAGGGTATCGGACGCGATCACGACGCCGAGGTGTGGTGGAACGAGGAGGCGTTCAAGACCGAGTTCCGTGAACATCTATCCTGGCGTCGGAGTTCGAGGATGCAGGAAGCCGAGCTGTCCCGAGCCGTGGAGCGCCTATACCTGATCCGGCGATGAAGGCGATCGTGCAGGAGCGGTACGGGCCGCCCGAAGAGGTCTTGCATCTCCGAGACGTAGACACGCCGGTCCCCGCCGACGAAGAGGTCCTGGTGCGGGTACGAGCCACCTCGGTCCATCCTGACGTCTGGCACATGGTGCATGGCCGGCCGTACATCCTTCGCCTGGGAGGCGGGATGTTCGGGCCGAGGAACCCCACCCCAGGAACGGACGTGGCCGGGATCGTTGAGTCGGTGGGGCCGGCCGTGACTCGGTTCCGGCCTGGCGACGAGGTGTTCGGTGAAACCATTCGCGGCTACCAGTGGAATAACGGCGGGGCGTACGCCGAGTACGTCTCAGCGCCCGAGGACGTGCTGGCCCCCAAGCCGGCCCAGGTCTCGTTCGAGCAGGCGGCAACGGTCACCGCCGCCGGGATCATTGTCCTCCACAACCTCCGGGGACGGGCAGAGATCCGATCCGGGTACCGCGTACTGGTCAACGGGGCGGCCGGTGGTGTGGGTGTCGTTGCGGTGCAGATCGCCAAGGCGCACGGAGCGCACGTGACCGGTGTGGATAGCGGGGAGAAGTTGGACGTGGTCCGATCCATCGGTGCCGATCGGGTCATCGACTACCGGCGAGACGACTTCACCCGAAGCGGGGAGCGCTACGACCTCGTCTTCGACGTCCCCGGCAACCATCAGTTCTCGGAGGTTCGGCGCGCTCTCACGCCCCGGGGGACCTACGTTCTCATCGGACACGATGGCTTCGGGAGGTCTGCCGGCCGGTGGCTGGGCAGCCTGCGCCGCTTCCTCAAGCTGATGGTGCTTTCACCGTTCGCGGAGCAGTTGCCGCCACCGGATTTCTCGTCGCCGAACAAGAGGGACGCCATGGCCCTGTTGAAGGACCTGCTGGAGGCGCGGAAGCTCACTCCGGTCCTCGATCGGACCTTTCCCCTGAGCGAAGTCCCTGCGGCCATCCGATACTTGGAGGAGGGACGCGTCCGAGGGCGGATCGTCATCACCGTGTGAGGTTCGCAGGCCCGACCGGGTCGACCGCATCCTGGCCTCCGAGCCGGAGTCCCTCGGGGTGGGCCCTGACACGAGGATGGACCCGGGACCCTTCTGAGGGGCCAGGCTCAAACCAAGCGGAAGGCTTCTACCGGCTTCTCGCTCGCGCTGACCAGGCGGTCCCACTCCTCAAGCCACCAGGCGTCGCCACTTCTACCGATCCTTCTACCGGGCGGCGATCGGCGCCGCCCGGGAAGGAGGACCGCCATGAAGGGCTACGTCGCGAGAAAGGGCAACCGCTGGTACGCCGTCATCTACGAAGGAACCGACCCGATCACAGGGAGGGAGCGACGCAGCTGGCATCCCGCCGGCTGCGAGCGCGGCGACGCCGAGCGGCTCGCGGCTCGACTTCTCCTCCAACAGGTCGGGCTCGCAGGGTCAGGACATCTGGGTCTCGACGCGGGCGAGCGTCTTCGATGCCTGGACGACACCGGTCAACGTGGGTGGCAACGTTAATACCGCCGCGGGCGAAACGCGGCCCTCCCTGTCCTGGGATGCCCAAACGCTGTTGTTCGGTCGCGCGCCAGGGCCAGAGGGAATGTCCGACATCTACATCGCCACTCGCACGAGGCTCACAGGATCAGGAGGCTGACACCAGCGTACGGGTTCGTGCGTGCATGAGGACGGGCCCAACAGGGCCCGTCCTCACCGCGTGCTACTTGTTCGGCGACTCAGTGTCCGTCTCCGGGGACACCGCGGTGGTTGGGGCCTTCGGGGACGACGTGGGCGCCAACGTCAACCAGGGATCGGCGTCCGCGTTCGGCACCAACCACCCGCCCGTCCTCGGCCCGGTCGCTCCGAGGACCGTCCAGGAGGGGCAGACCTCAGCGGTAAGTGGTCACCCGTCCGGAGCAGGGATCAGCGGCGGTCGGT
>CALAEC010000295.1 GCA_937890785.1 uncultured Actinomycetes bacterium | reverse complement strand
CGGAGAAGCCCCAGACGGTCGCCCGGGGACGCGGGTTCGATTCCCGCCACCTCCAAGAGCGCTTCAGCCCCCGGTTGGAGCGTTGTTGGAGGTGATCTTCATCCTCTAGCCGGGCGACTTCGTGCTAGCCGAGGTTCGAGCACGCACGGCGGAGCTGGTCGAGTGGCATCTGGACGACGTCGACCCACAGGTTGGCGCCCAGGGCCTCCAATCCCTGACGGCGGGCCATGATCGAGGTGACCTCCTCGCCGATGGAGCGGATCCGCTCGTGGTCCGACTCTCGCGCGGCTTCGGCGACCTCCTGAACCTGCTCGATGGTGGCCAGCTCCGCCCGGTCGGGGACGTCCTCCACCAGGTCGCAGGCCCGCTCGCCGGTCCCGCACGCGCTCAGAAGGAGGACCAGCGAGATGGGCCAACGGAGTGCCCTCATGGTCCCGTAGCCTACGGGCTGGAGCGCCATCCGACCGATCCGCGGCTCCGAACACCATGGAAGGCCGCAGCCGTTTGATGGGGCTCGCGTTGACGGGCCGAGCATTCCTCCAGCTCTAACGCAGCGTCAGTCCAGCTCGAGCTCCATGCCCTCGTGGGCCAGGACCGGATCGGTCCCGTGCCCGTTCCACAGGGCCTTCGCCTGGCGGAGCATCGCCTCGAGCTGGTCGTCGGTGTGCAGTGGGTCGTGGTGGAACATCACCAGCTGCCGCACCGCGCAGATCTGGGCGAACGACACCACGTGGGATACGCTCGAGTGGCCCCAGCCCACCCGCATCAGGTACTCCTCCTCGGTGTACTGCGAGTCGTGGAACAGGAGGTCGACGCCCTGCGCCACGGCGTGGCCGCTGACCCACTCGGGCTCGACCGAGCCGAGGTCGACGCCGAGGGCCGGCTCGTGGTCGGGGATGTACGCGAGGGACTGGCCGTTCTCGGAGATCTGGTAGCCGACCGTGGGCCCGCGATGCGAGACCGGCCGGGCCCGGATCAAGGCCGGTCCGATCTTCCAGTCCTCATCGGGCACGTCGTGGAACGTCGGGTGCGACGGGATGTCCTGCAGGTGGATCGGGAACAGCGGCGGCGACAGGTACCGGGCGATCCGCCGGTCCAGCGAGCGCAGCGGCGAGGGCGGCCCCCAGATGTGCAGATCCACGTTCGGCTCCCACAGCGGGCCGAAGAACCCGAGCCCCTCGAGGTGATCGAGGTGCAGGTGCGTGAGGAAGACGTGGATCGTCCTCGGCAGCTCCTCCCGGAGCACGATGCCGAGCGGCCGGATCCCGGTTCCGGCGTCGAGGATGATCAGCGTGTCGTCGCCGAGCCGCATCTCCACGCACGACGTGTTCCCCCCATACCGGACCGTCTCCGGCCCGGGCGAGGCCAGGGACCCCCTGCACCCCCAGATGCGGGCTCGCACTACCCCTCGCCCTCCTCCCAGAAGATCGCCACCGCGCCGACGAACTCGTCGGTGCGGGCGAACAGGGGGAAGGCGGTGACGGCGATGGTCCGGCGAACGTCGTCTCGTCCGGTGATGGCCATTTTGCGATGGACCGGCCGACGCTTGGCCAGGGCCTTGGTCAACGGCACCTCTTCGCTGGGGAGCTTGGCCCCGGTCTCCGGGTCTTCGGGGTAGAACATCGTGCCCCACTCCTGGGGATCGAGCTCGCCGGCCTCGGCGTAGGTCGTCCCGAGGATGATCTCCGCCGGTTCGTTGAAGTAGACGAGGGTTCCGTCCCCGTCGACCAGGAACATCGGCGTGGCGATCGAGGAGGCCACCCCGCGGGCCAGGATCAGGACGAGGTTGTGCTCCGGGGTGCCCACGCCTAGCTCTTCGAGGAGCCCCCGCTGCCCTTGATGGCCGACTCCACGACGTCGCGTGGGACCGACGCCGCCGACTGCAGCGCCTTCTTCACGGCGTCGAGGGCGTCCCGGGAGACCTCGCCGGCGGCTTCGACGGCCGCGTCGACCGCCGCCCCGGTCACGCCGGCCACGTCCTTGCCGACCCGGCCGGCAGCCTCGATGGCTCCTTCGACCGCGCCCACCGCGGTCCCGCCGACGTCGCCACCGACCTCGGCGGCGCTCTTCACGGCCGCGCGGACCGCGTGCCGGGCGGCGTCGATCACGTCGCCGCCGACCTCACCCACGGCCTGCACGGCGCCGGAGACCACGCCCTTGGCGCCGGCCGCCAGCTCGACCCCGGTCTCCTTCGTACCGCGGATGGCGCCCCTGACCGTATCGGTGACCACGCCGACCGCCGTGCCGGCGATCTCGCCCGCGCCACGGAGCGCTCCGGTGATGATGTCCGTGGCAGTTTGCCGGACGCCGTCGACGATGTCGCCGGCGCCGCGGATCACGCCGATCACCGCGTTCTTGGCCCTCTCGGCCACGTTCTCGGCCATTGGTTCCCTCCCTTTGGTAGGATGCCCTCACTCTACCCGGCGCCCGGCCCCTCGGGAACCCTGGCGGTATCCTCGATCCGTGCAGCGGCCGCTGACCAGCTTCAGCCACGGCGCGGGGTGCGCCTGCAAGCTCAGCCC
>CALAEC010000294.1 GCA_937890785.1 uncultured Actinomycetes bacterium | reverse complement strand
ACGTCGGCTTGAAGCCGACCACACCACACAGCGCCGCCGGCTGGCGGACCGATCCGCCGGTGTCGGTGCCCAGCGCCCACACGGCCTCGCCCGCCGCCACGGCCGCGGCCGAGCCACCGGATGAGCCGCCCGGGACGGTCTCGAGGTCCCATGGGTTGTGAACCGGGCCGAAGGCGGAGTTCTCGTTCGACGAGCCCATGGCGAACTCGTCGCAGTTCGTCTTGCCGAGGAGCACCGCGCCGGCCTCGCCGAGCCGGGCCCACGGGGTGCAGTCGTACGGCGGCACGTAGGTCTCCAGGATGCGCGACCCGCACGTCGTGGTGATGCCGCGGGTGCACAGCACGTCCTTCAGCGCCAGGGGGATCCCCGCGGCCGGTGGGAGATCCTCGCCGGTGGCGAACCGCGCGTCGATCGCCCGTGCTCGCTCCCGGGCCTGGTCGGCGTTGACACGGAGGAACGCCTCCACCCGGCCGTCCACGGCCTCGATCCGCCGGAGGCACGATTCGACGGCGTCCACAGCCGAGGCCTCGCCGGCCCGGTACATCCCGGCCAGCTCGTGGCCGGGCAGGTCGCAGAGCTCGGTCACGGCCGTTTCACTCGGCCTCGATGATGCGGGGCACCTTGAACCGGCCCTCCTCGGCCTCGGGGGCGCCGGCCAGGGCCTGGTCCTGGGGCAGGCTCTCCCAGGGGTCGTCGTCGTTCCGGAACACGTTCGTCTGCGGAACGGGCTGGGCGGTCGGCGGCACGTCCTCGGCCGCCACCTCCCGGACCCGCTCGGCGGCCTCCAGGATCACCGCAAGCTGGGTCCGGAACCGCTCTCGCTCCTCGTCCGTGAGCGCCAGCCGGGCCAGCCGGGCCACGTGATCGACATCGATCTCGACCGGCATGAGGCCAGTCTAGCGACCGAGCCGTTTCAGGAACTCGGCCTCGTCGATCACCTCGACGCCGAGCTGGACGGCGCGGTCGTACTTCGTCCCCGGGTCGGCGCCGGCCACCACGAAGTCCGTGCTCTTGGACACGCTCGATGCCACCCGAGCCCCGGCTTCCTGGGAGGCCTTGGTGGCCTCCTCGCGGCTCATCGCCTCGAGCCCGCCGGTCAGCACGATCGTCTTCCCGGTAAGGCGCCCGGCCTTCCGCTTCTTCTTCGGCGGGTCGGCCATCCGCACCCCGGCCCGCTTCAGCTTGTCGAGGAGCCTCCGGTTCCCCGTGTCGTGGAACCACGCGTGGACCGCCTTGGCCACGATCGGGCCGATCTCCTCGACGGCCTCCAGGTCCTCCACGGTTGCCTTCCGCAGCGCGTCGATCGACCCGAACGCGTCGGACAGCACCTGGGCGGTGTGCGATCCGACGTGGGGGATGTTCAGGGCGACCAGCAGCCGCCACAGAGGCCGGTCCTTCGACCGCTCGATCCCCGACAGGAGGTTGTCGATCTTCTTCTCCTTGAACCCCGGCAGCTGGGCCAGCTGCTCCGCGGTCAGCCGGTAGATGTCGGCGGGGTCGTTCACCCAGCCCATGTCGAGGAGAAGCAGCGAGGTCTTGTAGCCGAGCCCATCGATGTCCATGGCCCCGCGCGAGGCGAACGCGAACAGCCATTCGATGTTCTGCGACGGGCAGCCGCCGCGGTTGGGACAGCGCCAGTACGCCCCCTCGCGGACCAGCTTCGTGCCGCAGGACGGGCAGGTCTTCGGGAACCGCCAGGGCCGGGCGCTCTTCGGCCGCTTCGACGGGACCGGCCCCACCACCTCGGGGATCACGTCGCCGGCCCGCCGCACGATCACGGTGTCGCCGGGGCGGACATCCTTCCGCTTGACCTCGTCCTCGTTGTGCAGCGTGGCCGTGGTCACGGTGACGCCGCCGACGAACACCGGCTCGAGCTGGGCGAACGGCGTGACCACGCCGGTCCGGCCGGTGTGGACGAAGATCCCGCGGAGCGGCGTGGTGCGTTCCTCCGGCGGGAACTTGTACGCGATGGCCCACCGCGGTGCCTTGCTGGTGGCGCCCAGCTCCTCTTGAAGCGCGATCTGATCGACCTTCACCACGACGCCGTCGATCTCGTAGTCGACGTCGTGGCGGTGCTCCTGCCACCGCTCGCAGAACCCGAACACCTCCTCGAGCGTCTCGACCTTCTCGGTGGTGGGCGGGACCGGAAGTCCCCACTCGCGCAGCTGGTCGAGAGACTCGGAGTGGCGGGTGAATCGGCGGCCCTCGGAGACGCCCACGCCGTGGCACCACAACCGCAGCGGCCTCGACGCTGTGATCGCGGGATCCTTCTGGCGCAGGCTGCCGGCGGCGGCGTTCCGAGGGTTGGCGAAGGGCCGGCCTCCGGCCTCGGTGAGCTGCTCGTTGAGCTGCTCGAAGGCCTTCACCGGCAGGTACACCTCGCCGCGGACCTCGAGCACGCCGGGATGGGTCGTGCCCCGGAGCCGCACCGGCACGGAGCGGATCGTCCGGATGTTCGCGGTGATGTCGTCGCCGACGAACCCGTCGCCGCGGGTGGCACCGGTCGCGTACACGCCGTCCTCATACGTGAGCGCCACGGCCACGCCGTCGATCTTCAGTTCGCACACGAAGTCTGCCTGCCGGCCGAGCGCTCGCTCCACCCGCTTCCCCCAGGCGTTCAGCTCCTCCCAGGAGAACGCGTTGTCGA
>CALAEC010000293.1 GCA_937890785.1 uncultured Actinomycetes bacterium | reverse complement strand
CAAGGGCATGTACTACTGCCATGGGTGTGGCCGGGGCGGCGACGCCTTCCGGTTCGTCCAGGACATCGAGGGCCTGGAGTTCGTCGAAGCCGTCGAACGGCTGGCCGCGCAGGCCGGGGTCACGCTGCGCTTCGAGGGGGTCTCGCCGGGGGAGCGGCGGCAGGCCTCGCGGCGGCAGTCCCTCCACCGAGCCACCGCCATGGCCGCCGACCTGTACCGGCGCATGCTGCTCGAGGGCCGCGAGGCCGAGGCCGCCCGCCGATACCTCGAGGGCCGGGGGATCTCGCGGGCCTCGGTCGAGGCGTTCGGCATCGGGTTCGCCCCCGGATATCAGGACTTCCTGCTCCGCCGGATGGCCCGGGAGTTCTCCCCGGAGATCCTGGTCGAGGCCGGCCTGGCCATGAAGGACCCGCGCGGCGGCGTCCGGGACCGGTTCCGGTCTCGGATCACCTTTCCCATCCACGATCTCACCGGGAAGGCGGTGGGCTTCGGGGCCCGGCTCCTCGAGGGCGATGGGCCGAAGTACCTGAACTCGCCGGAGACCCCGATCTACAAGAAGGCCTCGCTGCTGTACAACCTGCACCGGGCCAAGGGCGAGATCACCAAGGCCGGCCGGGCGTACGTCGTCGAAGGGTACACGGATGTGATCGCCCTCCATCAGGCCGGGATCCCTCTCGGCGTGGCCACCTGCGGGACCGCACTGGGCGAGGGGCACTTCCAGATGCTGTCGCGGTTCTCGCGGAGTGCCGTGCTGTGTTTCGACGCCGACGAGGCGGGCGCCCGGGCCGCGGAGCGAGCGCACGGCATGTTCGAGCGGTACGCCCTCGACGTCTCGGTGCTGATCCTGCCCGAGGGTCAGGACCCTGCCGATTTCGTCGGCCGAGAAAGCATGGATGCGTTCGACCGGCTCGCCGAGAGCGCCGAGCCGCTGGTCGAGTACATGCTCCGGCGGGCCGTCCGCGGCGAGGCCCTGGGCACCCCCGAAGGGAAGGCTCGGGCGGTCCGGGCGGCGCTTCCCATCGTGGCCGGGCTGACCGACCCGGTGCTCCAAGGCGAGTACGCGGGCTGGCTTGCCGATCTGGTCGGCGCGAGCGACACGGAGGTCCGCCTCGAGCTTGAGCGCGGCGCGGCCGCCCCCGGGCAACCGCAGTCGCGGCCGCAGCAGCAGCCGAAGGCCGGGCGCCCTTCCGAGATCCGCACCCCCGCCCGCGAGGTCGAGAAGGAGGCACTGAAGGTCCTGGCCCAGGTTCCCGATATCGGTAGAAGACATGGCGACCGCATCGGGCCAGAGCACTTCACCACCGAGCGCTACCGCACGGCCTGGGCCCTTCTCCAAGCGGCATCCGGTGACACAGCGACCCTGGCCGACCGCGCCGGCGAGCGCGGGCAGGCCGAGCTGATCGCGGAGCTCACGCTGGAGCCCCTCAAGGGGGAGCCGACGGACGCCTACGCCGAGCGCCTCTTCGCCCGCCTGGAGGAACTGAGACTGCGCCGCGAGGTTGATACCATGAAGAAGCGGCTCGAAGCCCTCAATCCCGTGAAGGAACCCGACACCTTCGATGACCTGTTCAAGCAGTTGGCCGACGTGACCGGCCGGTGGCGGGACGCGCGGGCCCGGGCCGGGGAGGGTGCGTAGTGGCCGAGGTCATCAAGGACCCGATCCTCGAGGAGGCCAAGGAGCTGATCGTGGCCCGGGGTCGGGAGCGCGGCTTCGTCACCAGCGAGGACCTCGTCGAGGGGCTCCCGGTCGACGACATCAGCCCCGAGCAGGTCGAGGACTTCCTGAGCCAGATCGAGGAGCACCTCCGGGAGCAGGGCATCGAGGTGATCGAGGTGCCCGGGGAGGACCTCGAGGACGCGGCGCCGACGGCCACCCGCGACGAGGACGGACTCAAGGCGCCCACCAACGATCCGGTCCGGATGTACCTGAAGGAGATCGGCAAGGTCCCGCTCCTCACCGCGGCCCAAGAGGTCGACTTCGCCATGCGGATCGAGGCCGGCGAGATGGCCACGGACGTCCTCCGTCACGTCGAGGACAACGGCCGGGTCGAGGGCAAGGCGCTGGCCAAAGTCATCGAGTTCGTCCCCAAGATCCGCGGCCACCAGCTGGAGAAGTTCGGCAGGGTCGAGGGGATCGGCCGCGAGACGACCTCGAAGACGTGGCGTCCCCGGACACGCGAGCAGACCGACGACTTCCTGCGCAAGGTCGAGCGCGACGGCCAGCTGGCCAAGAAGAAGCTGATCGAGGCGAACCTCCGCCTGGTGGTGTCGATCGCCAAGCGGTACGTCGGCCGCGGGATGCTGTTCCTCGACCTGATCCAGGAGGGGAACCTCGGCCTGATCCGGGCGGTCGAGAAGTTCGACTACTCGAAGGGGTTCAAGTTCTCCACCTACGCCACGTGGTGGATCCGCCAGGCGATCACGCGGGCCATCGCCGACCAGGCCCGCACCATCCGGATCCCCGTCCACATGGTGGAGACCATCAACAAGCTGGTCCGGATCCAGCGGCAGCTGCTCCAGGACCTCGGCCGCGAACCCCTCCCCGAGGAGATCGGCGGCCAGATGGGCATCGCCGCGGAGAAGGTCCGGGAGATCCTCAAGGTCTCGCAGGAGCCGGTCTCGCTGGAGACGCCGATCGGCGAGGAGGAGGACTCCCATCTCGGAGACTTCATCGAGGACTCCGAGGCCGTGGTCCCGATCGACGCGGCCTCGTTCATCCTGTTGCAGGAGCAGCTCGAGTCGG
>CALAEC010000292.1 GCA_937890785.1 uncultured Actinomycetes bacterium | reverse complement strand
CGAAGAACGTTGGCAGGGTTCCGCGCCGGGAGAGATAGACGGCCACAGGGATCGTCGAGATCCCGAACCCCGCCGCGTAGACCCAGGTCAGAACCGCCGCGATCCGAGCCTGGCTCATCATGCTCCTTCGGTGAAGCGAGAGGAACCGTACCCCCGATTGTCGACGTCAGTGGGCCGGCGCCACCCTCACACCCAAGACTCACTCTCAACAGGCGCCAGAGAACGGACGAAGCCTCGGCATGTACGCCCGCCCCACCTCGCGCCCCGATGCGCCGCTCGCCCTGGCGGCCGGAACGCGTTGCATATAGGGTCGTCCGAGATCTGCCAATCACGAGGATCGGGGGGCGTGTCCGAGCAGGCTCGAACCGGTCGGTGGCCAATGGTGCTCGTTGCCGGCGCGGTGATCGGTCTCATCGAGGCGGTGTTCGCGGTCGCGTTCGCCTCTCTCGTCTTCGGCGGACGGATCGTCTACCACCTGGCCGAGGGCATCGGCCTGTACCTGGGTGCCGCGTTCCTGACCCTCGCGATCCTCGCGTGGCGCGCCGGGAAGCGGGGGGTGGTCGGCAGCCTGCAGGCGACGGGCGCGGTGCTGCTCTCGATCGTTGCCGCCACGACCAGCCTCACTGGGAGCACGGACGCGGGCTTCCTCTCCGTCGTCGCCGCGACCGTGGTCGTGACGGTCCTGTGCGGGGTGGTGTTCCTCGTCCTGGGGGTGCGCCGACGCGGTGACCTGATCCGGTACATCCCTGTTCCGGTCGTCGGCGGATTCATCGCTGGGGCAGGGTGGCTGCTCCTGCTGGGCGGGATCCACATGGCGATCGAGGAGCCACTCTTCTACACGCACCTCGACGAAGTCTTCGAGGGCGAAGCTGTACGCTTGTGGCTTCCCACCGTCGCCTTCGGCGTGGTCCTGCTGCTCGCCGTGCGAATCGTGAGAAAGCCCCTCGTGATCCCGGTGACGATCGGCATCGGGCTGGTGGGGTTCGCGCTCGTGGCACTCGCGATGGGGGCCTCGATCGAAGACGTCCGTGGGGGTGGATGGCTGCTGGGACCGTTCAAGCGGGACATGGCGTGGAAGACCTGGAGCTTCCTCGCGCTCGCCGAGGCTGACTGGCTCGCCGTCGCGCGATCCTGGGCGGCGATAGTCGTCGCCGTGGTCGTCGCCGCCCTCGTGATGCTGTTCAACCTCGGTGGGACCGAGGTCGTCCTCGACCGGGATCTTGATACCGACGAAGAGCTCCGTGACGCAGGGCTGCTGAACCTCGTCTCGGGCCCGCTGGGCGGGATCCCCGGCTACCACGCCCTCAACCTCACGTCCCTGGCGGCCCGGATGAACGTCGACGCCCGGCGCGCGGGCCTGGTCGCCGCCACCGTCCCCCTGGCCGCGTTGCTGTTCGGTGCAACAGTCCTCGAGCTCCTCCCCAGGATGATCGTGGGCGGGATGCTCGTGTTCCTGGGCCTGTCGTTCATCGCCGAATGGGTCTGGGAGCGGCGCAGGTCATTGCCCCGGATCGAATACGTCGTCGTCCTGGTGATCCTCACGGTCGTCGTGGCGAGGGGGTACTTGCCGGGGATCGTCGTCGGGCTCGTGCTCGCGGTGGGACTATTCGCAGTCAGCTACGGCCGGGTCGACCTGGTGCAGGAGGGCAGCTTCGGAGAGGTCTACCGCAGCACTGTCGACCGACCGCCCGCCGAACGCGAACGCCTCCGCGCCCTCGCAGACAGGGTCCAGATCCTGCGGGTGAGCGGATACGTGTTCTTCGGTTCCGCGAACCGCCTGCTCGAGCGGATCCGGGCGCGAGTCGAGGGCGAGACACCCCCCCGCTTCCTCGTGATCGACCTGCGGCGCGTGACCGGCGTCGACGCCTCCGCGGCGGCCGCCCTCGCGAGGGCCGAACGATTGACCTCCGCCCAGGGCACCGAAATCGTGCTCACGGGGGCGTCCGAGTCGGTCCGCACACGGCTCGAGCGCGGCGGGGAGCTCGGCACCCAGGGCGTCGTCTCATTCGAGGCCGACCTGGACAGCGGCTTGCGGCGCTGCGAGGAAGTGCTGCTTGAGGGTGCCACGCCCGAGGTCGATGGGGTCATGAGCCCGGACGGTTTGCCTCCAGGGCTCGCCCCGTACCTCGACCGCGTGCCCTTGACGGAGGGGACCGTCCTGCTCCATCAGGACGAGCCACCGGGGGACATCTATGTGCTCGTGGAGGGCCGTCTCGCCGTGGAGACCAGCACGCCTGAGGGTAAGCGCGTCCGGGTGCGAACGCTCCGCCCCGGGGTCGTCGTCGGCGAGGTCGCGCTGTATACCGGGGTGCCGCGCACCGCGGACGTCGTCGCAGAGACCCGGTGCGTGGTGCTCCGATGTTCGAGCGAACAGATCGCGCGGATGGAGGCGGAGGAGCCTGATGTGGCCGCCGGGCTGCACCGCTGGCTCGCCGGCACCCTCGCCGACCGGCTAGGCGACACGATGCGCAGCCTCGACGCGCTACTGGACTGAGCTTGGAGGGGATCGTGTCGACGCCGCGATCTGAGGGGTGGCCGACTACGATCGCCGCCGGCGTCATCATCGGCGCCATCGAGACGGTTCTCGCCGTGGCGTTCGCTGCCTTCGTATTCGGCGGGCTGCTCTCGAAGAACCTGCCCGACGGCATCGGCCTGTACCTTGCTGCCGCCGCCGTGACGGTCGCCACGTTCGCTTGGCGAGGGGGCCGCCGAGGCGTCGTCGGGAGCGTGCAGGACGCCGCCGCAGCCGTGCTGGCGGCTGCGGCCGCTGCGGCCGCGGCGAAGGCCGCGCAACTCCAACAGGTCGCGGTTGCCGTGGGACTGGAGGACTTCGAGGCCCCGGATGTCTTCCTCACTGTGATCGCGGCGACGCTGGTGGTCACGGTGCTGTGCGGGGCGTTCTTCCTGGTGCTCGGATGGCGCCGGTGGGGAAACTTGATCCGGTTCGTACCCTACCCGGTCGTCGGTGGGTTCCTGGCCGGCACGGGCTGGCTCCTGCTCACGGGCGGGATCTACGTCGTGTCGAGCGTGCAGGTCGACCTGAACAGGATCGACGACCTGGCGCGCCCGTACACCTTGGTGCGCTGGCTACCGGCCTTCGCCTTCGGGGTGGTCCTGCTGCTCGCCGCGCGGATCGTGCGGAAGCCGCTCGTGATCCCGGTGACGATCGGCATCGGGCTGGCAGGGTTCGTGTTAGTCGCCCTGGCGATCGGCTCGGGTCTCGACGAGCTCCGTGAGGGCAGGTGGTTGCTCGGGCCGTTCGAGACGACCAGGCTCTGGCAGCCCTGGACGCTGCGCGCTGTCAGCGGCGCGGACTGGGGGGCCGTGGTCGGATCGTGGCCGACGATCGCCACCGCCGTGTTCGTCGCCGCTCTGGCCCTGCTGTTCAACGTCGGCGGCACCGAGCTCGTGCTGGACCGGGACCTGGACACTAACGTGGAGCTGCGCGATGCGGGCGTGCTGAACGTCGTGTCGGGGGCGCTCGGCGGGATCCCGGGGTACCACGCGGTCAGCCTCACCGCGCTGGCGGCGCGGATGAACGTCAACGCGCGCCGCGCGGGCCTCATCGCCGCACTCGTTCCGTTGGCCGCCGTCGTGGCCGGCGCCTCGGTCGTCGAGTTGATCCCGCGGTCGATCGTGAGCGGCGTGCTCGTGTTCCTGGGGCTCGCCTTCCTCGTCGATTGGGTCTGGGACAAACGGAAGATCCTCCCCCGGATCGAGTACCTCGTGGTCCTCGTGATCCTCGCGGTGATCATCGTCCAGGGGTACCTCGCCGGCATCGTGGTCGGCCTGGTGCTCGCAGCCCTGCTGTTCGCGTTCAGCTACGGGCGGGTGGACCTCGTGCGCCAGGTTTCGTTCGGAGATGCGTACCACAGCAACGTCGACCGCCCGCCCGCCGAGCGCGCGGCGTTGCGTGCAATGCGAGACCGCGTCCTGATCCTGCGCGTGAGCGGGTTCGTCTTCTTCGGCTCGACCGCCCGCTTGCTCGAGCGGATCCGGGCCAGGGTCGAGTCCTCCCCACCGCGGTTCCTGGTGATCGACCTGCGGCGCGTCACCGGCATGGATGCCTCGGCCGTCGTCGCGTTCTCCAAGGCGATGCGCCTGGCCGGCTCGCACGGGTCCGAACTGGTCGTCACGGGGGCTTCCGAGCCGGTGCGCGCCGAGCTCGAGCGGGGCGGGGTGACCGAGCAGGGGGAGAGCCTCCGGTTCGAGCCCGACCTCGACCGCGGTCTGGAGCGCTGCGAGGATGTGTTGCTCGCGGAGGAGGTGGCGGCCGCGGGCGAGCAGGTAGCCTGGGGCCCCGACGGGCTGCCCGCCGGCCTGGCCCCCTACATGGAGCGGGTAGCGGTGAGCGAGGGCACGGTGGTGCTGCGGCAGGAGGAGCCGCCCGGCGACCTCTACGTCCTCGCGGAAGGCCGGCTGGCGGTCCAGACCGTCACCCCGGAGGGCAGGCGCGTGCGCCTCAGGATCCTCCGCCCGGGGGTCGTGATCGGCGAGCTCGCCTTCTACACCGGCGCGCCGCGCACCGCTGACGTCGTGGCCGAGACCCCCTGTGTGGTCCTCAGGTGTTCACGCGAGCAGATCGCGCGGATAGAGGCCGACGACCCCGTGGTAGCCATCGTCTTGCATCGCTGGTTCGCAGAGACGCTTGCGGGGCGGCTTAGTGAAACGATGCACACGTTCGACTCGTTGCTCGATTGAACGGAGCTTCCCGCCGTCCCGAGCAGGACGGGCACCGGCCCGGAGC
>CALAEC010000291.1 GCA_937890785.1 uncultured Actinomycetes bacterium | reverse complement strand
GGTACGGGGACTGGCTCGAGAACAACGTGGACTGGGCGCTGTCCCGGGAGCGGTACTGGGGGACGCCGCTGCCGGTGTGGCGCTGCTCCCGGCGCCACGTCACCGTGGTCGGCTCACTGCGCGAGTTGTCGGCCCTCGCCGGTCGGGACGTCTCGGGCGTGGATCCCCACCGGCCCGCCATCGACGAGGTCACGCTCCCATGCCCCCAGTGCCACCAGGAGGCCCGGCGCGTTCCCGAGGTCATCGACACCTGGTACGACTCCGGGGCGATGCCGTACGCGCAGTGGGCGTACCACCCGGACCTGCGGAGAGGCCGGGAGGAGTTCGAGAGGTCCTTCCCCGCCGACTTCATCTCCGAGGGGATCGACCAGACCCGGGGCTGGTTCTACTCTCTGATGGCGGAGTCGACGCTGCTGTTCGACCAGACCTCCTACCGGAATTGCGTGGTCCTCGGGCTGCTGCTCGACAAGGACGGCCGGAAGATGTCCAAGCGGCTCGGCAACGTGATCGAGCCGATGGAGGTGATGGACCGATACGGGGCGGACGCCCTCCGGTGGTTCTTCGTGGCCGCGGGCTCGCCGTGGTCGGATCGGCGGGTCTCGATGGAGGCGATCGAGGACGGCGTCCGGCGGGTGCTCCTGACGCTGTGGAACACGTTCGCCTTCCTGGTGCTGTATGCGAACGCGAACGACCTCGACCCGTCGAAGGTCGACACGCCGCCCGCGGAGCGACCCGCCCTGGACCGGTGGATCCTGTCGCGCCTGCACGGCACGGTCGAGGCGGCCCGCGGGGCCATGGACCGATACGACCCCACGGCTGCGGCCCGGGCCATCGCCGGTCTGATCGACGATCTGTCGAACTGGTACGTGCGGCGGGCGCGGCCACGGTTCTGGAACGCGGCCGGCCGCGTTGATCCTGCCGACGTCCGCGCGGCCCACGGCACGCTGTACGAGTGCGTGACCACGCTCGCTCGTCTGCTCGCGCCGATCACCCCGTTCGTGTCCGATGCGATGTGGCGAGTGCTGGCCGCCGGTCGGGACGGCGGGCCCGACTCGGTCCATCTCTCCGACTACCCCGAGCCCGACCGATCGCTGCGCGATCCCGCCCTCGAGGCAGCCATGGCCACGGCCCGTCACGTGGTGACCTTGGGCCGCACCGCCCGGACCGACGCGAGGATGCGGGTACGGCAACCGCTCTCCAAAGCCGTGGTCCACGTTCCCGACCCCAGACCGCTGGAGCCCTTGCTGGGCGACGTGGCCGAGGAGCTCAACGTCAAGTCCATCGAGCTGGCCGAGAAGGCACCCAGCCTCGGTGGGTGGCGGGCCCGTCCCAGCTACCGGGTGCTGGGACCCCGGCTCGGCCACCGGGTGAAGGAGGTGGCGGCCGTCCTCGATGCCGACGACGGCACGGTGGCCGCCCGCCTGGCCGCCGGAGCGCCGGTGACGGTCGAGGTGCCCTCGGGTCCGGTCACGCTGGAACCCGACGAGGTGGACCTCTCGCAGGAGACCACTGGAGGCTGGGGGACCGCGTCCGGTGGCGGACTGACCGTGGCCCTCGACCTCGAGGTGACGCCCGAGCTGGCCAGGGAGGGGTTGGCCCGCGAGGTGGTCCGGCTGGTCCAGGACGCCAGGAAGGAGGCCGGGCTCGATGTCACCGACCGGATCGAGCTCACGCTGGAGGCCGAGGGACCCGTGGCCGAGGCCGTGGAGGCGCACGGCGGGTGGATCGCCGGCGAGGTGCTGGCATCCCGCCTCGACGTCGGCCCCGTCGGCGAAGCCCCGGTCCGGGAGATCGACGGCTACAGGGTCGGACTGGCGCTCAGGCGGGCCTGACGCCTCAGAATGGTCCGTCGGGCCGGGGCCGGCGAAGCAGTCCGGCCAGGAGGGCGACCGTGGCAGCCACGCTGGAGCCGATCGACACGTAGATCAGGAACAGGCCCTCGCGAGAGAGGCCAAGGAGAAGCGTGACGACGGCGAGCGCCAGGAACAGCCAGGAGACGGCGAGCACCGGCCGTCCCTAGCCGCCCTCATCCCCCCAGAAGAGCTCCCGGAGGGAGGGCTCCCCTTCATCGTCCTTGCGGTTGCGCACCTCGGAGGGGTGGAGGTCGGCCCGCTCCTCAGCGCCCTCGGACCCGCTCTCGGCGGTGAACGCGCGCTCCCACGCCGACAGCAGCGGGTCTGCCTCCTGCTCCTCGCTTGAGGATTCGGGCTCGTCCACCTGGCTCCAGGGAGCCGTCCGTTCCTCGGCCGCCTCGGGAAGGACGAGTGACCGATCCTGGTCCTCCGGCTGTGGCAAAGCCGCTGCCCGCGCCGTCGGCCCCTCCTGCTCGGTCGGCGGCCGCTCCGCCGGCGGGGGCGGGGGCGGCGGCGCCGATGCGGCCGGCTGCTGCGGCCCGGGCGCCGACTCGACCACGGGGGCCACCGGCGCTGCCGATGTTGCCGGGCTCTCGGTCCCGCTGCCCGCGGCTGCGGCTGTGGTCACCCGGCGAGCCTCCTCCTTCAGCCGGCGGGCGTGGTCCTGGATCAGCGCCGCCATCTGCTGGAGGAACTGCCGCTCTCGGAGGAGGAAGGACGTGGAGAGGGCGTCCGCGGGCGCGCCGCCCGCGCCGGCCTCGGCCTCGGCGGTCGCGGCTCGAGCCTCGGCCTCCTCGATCAGGCGGGCCGCGTGCTCCCGAGCCTGCCGGACGATTCCCTCGGCCTGCCGCTCGGCATCCTCGAGCCCGGCCGACGACCCGCCTCCCTCGGCGAGCTGCTCGCGCAGCCGCTTGTTCTCCTCGTGGAGGGCCGCCACATCCTCGGTGATCCGGTCGAGGAACTCGTCGACGTCCCGCTCGCTGTAGCCGCGGAATGCCAGCCGGAACACCTTCTCCTGGACTTCCACGGGCGTGAGGCGCTGTCGCTCCTCCGACGCCGAGGTGAAGCTCGCCTCCGCGTCCCGCTCCTTCCGCTTCCTCTTCCTGGCCACGCGCTCGCCTCCTCGTCAGAACCCGAATGCGCACCCCAGTGCCGCCTGAAGCACTCCCAGGGCCACGAACACGATGATGGGGGACAGGTCCAAGCCCATCATGCCCATCCTAACGGGGGGAAGGAGGCCCCTCACAAGTCCGAGCACCGGCTCGGTGAGATCGTGGATGATGTCCCACAGCGTCCGACCGATGCCCGACAGCGGCGGCCGGAACCACGACATGATGATCCGTACGAACAGGATCACCCAGTAGATCGTCAGGGCGATGCAGACGACCTGAACCACCACGATGGTCCCTCCCCTGGTCGAGCGGTCTTCGACGGCCGGCGTCAGAACTGGTTGTAGAAGCCGCCTTCCTTGATGCGCTCGCGCTCCTCGGCGGACACCTCGACGTCGGCGGGGGTGAGCAGGTACACACGCTGGGCCACCAGCTCGATCTTTCCGTTGTGCGCGAACACCAGTCCGGAGGCGAAGTCAACGAGTCGGCGGGCGATGGAGTCCTCGGTCCCCTGCAGGTTCATGATCACCGGCACGCCGTCCTTGAATCGCTCGCCGAGGTCGCGGGCCTCGTTGAACCGCTTCGGCTCGGCGCGATGGATCGCACCGGCCATCGGCTTCGTCTTGGGGATCGTTCGGATGATGGCCTCGGGTGCGTCGGGCATCGCCGAGCCGGGATCGCTCCGGCCGAACCGCCGCAGGGGGCTCTCCTCGACGCGAGACGGCATCCGCTCGCCAAGGTCGTGCCCGTTGCGCTCGATCGCCTCGAGCTCCTCGTCCTCGACCAGGCCGAGGTACTTCATCGTCTTCCGCCACAGCCCTGCCACGGCCCTACCTCCCCTCGCGCGGGCCGAAGATCGCCGTTCCGACCCGCACCATCGTAGCGCCTTCCTCGACCGCCGCCTCGAGATCGGTTGACATCCCCATGGAGAGTTCCGCGGCGTCCTCGATCCGTTCCCGGAGCCGGTCGCGGAGCTCCCGCAACGCCGAGAAGGCTCGGCGCGGATCCTGCCCCGGCGGGGCCACCGTCATCAGCCCGCGGATCCGAATCGCTCCGGAGGCCGCCATCCGGCCGGCGAACGCCGCCGCCTCCGCAGGCGGAACGCCAACCCTGCGCTCCGTGAAGTCGACCTCGACGAGGCAGTCGAGCGCCCCGGGGAGGCGGTCGGACGCCAGGCGGGCCAGGCGATCGGAGGCCGGGCCGGGCTCCAGGGTCTGAACGACGTCGGCGGCCTCGATGACGTGGTGGACCTTGTTGCGCTGGAGCCGTCCGACGAAGTGCCAGGTGGCGTCGGGGGCCGCGGCCCGCTTCGACGTGAGGTCGCGCACGTAGTTTTCCCCGAACTCCTCCAGCCCGGCCCGGGATGCTTCCCGCACCATGGCCTCGGACACGCCCTTGGTGATCCCGATCAGCCTGACCTCCTCGGCCCCACGGCCCGACCGCCGGGCTGCCTCCGCCACCCGGGCCCGGACCGCCGCGATCGACCGCTCCAGGCGGGCCAGTGTAGCACTCTCGTTGACAGGAGATGACAGGAGTTGTCTCTCGTTATCTCTCGGCGCTCCAGGCTCAGGGTTCACGCGCGCATCGCCACCATGGCGTGGCGCCCGGTCCGGCCGTCCCGGCGGTGGGAGTAGAACCGCTCCGGGGCACACGCCGTGCAGAGCTCGGTCATCTCGAGGTCGCGGATCCCCGCGGCCTGGAGGGCCCGGGCCGCGGTGGCTCGGAGGTCCAGGGCCAGCTTCCCGCCCCGTCGCTGCACCACAGCGCCTCCCCCAGAGCCGCGCTCCACGGCGGCCACGACCTCAGGGCCCACGTCGTAGTGGCATGGTCCGATCGCCGGACCGATCCATGCGGTCACTCCGGCCCGATCGTCGAACTCCGCCGCAGCCCTGGGGACAACGCCGCCCGCGATGCCGCGCCAGCCGGCGTGGGCGGCGACCAGGAGGTCGTCCGAGGCCAGCACGATCGGAAGGCAGTCAGCGACCAGCACGGCCACGGGCACGCCGGACGCCGAGGTCGCCAGGATGTCCGCGGGGCCCAGCGCGTCGGCCGGATCGTCGAACCCGGCCCCGGCGGCCTCCTCCGGCACACGGACCAGGCCGGTGCCGTGAGCCTGCCTGGCCACAGCGAATCGAGGGGTCTCGAGGGCTAACACGGCCAGGCCGCGGTTGCGCAGCACATGATCCGGGCCGTCGCCGGTTCGGAACCCGAGGTTGAGCGAGGCGAACGGGGCCTCGCTGACGCCGCCGCCCCGCTCGAGGAAGGCCGCTCGTACACCCCGGCGCTCCAGCGCCGGGGCCGTCAGCACGTCGATCTGGTCGATCTGCCCGGCCAGGCGTCCTCCAGGGGATGGGTGGGGACGGGGAGAGCCTCCGGTCGAGGCGGGGGAAGGGCGCCTCGTTTCGGCCCTCCCCACCCCCACGTCTTGCGCGGGCGCGGCGGGCCCCGCTATTTCAGGAAGTCGGGGATGTCCAGGTCGTCCTCGCCGTCGCCGAAAGAACGGGCGCCGGCCGGCGTCGGTGCCGGCTGGAACAGGTCGTCCTCCTCGGCGTCGCGCAGCAGCGAGGGGACCGGGATGTCCTCTTCCCCCTCGGATTCCTCTTCCACCTTCCGCGGTCGCTGGGCCAGCAGCGGCGGGCGGAACTCCTGGCCCATCTCTCGGTCGAACCCGGCAGCGATCACCGTGACCCGCACCTCCTCGCCGAGCGCGTCGTCGATCACCGCGCCGAAGATGATGTTGGCGTCGGGATGGGCCGCACGGGTGATCGCCTCGGCGGCCCGGTTGACCTCGTGGAGCGTGAGGTCCGAGCCGCCACCGATCGACAGGAGAAGCCCCTTGGCTCCCTCGATCGAGGCCTCGAGCAGCGGCGAGGAGATCGCGGCCCGCGCCGCCTCCTCAGCCCGGTTCTCGCCGGTGCCGCTTCCCACACCCATCAGCGCCGACCCGGCGTCGTGCAGCACCGTGCGGACGTCGGCGAAGTCGAGGTTGATGAGCCCGGGCGTGGTGATCAGGCCCGTGATGCCCTCGACGCCCTGGTACAGCACCTGGTCGGCCATGCGGAACGCGTCGAGCATCGAGGTCTCGTCGTCGGAGATCTGGAGGAGGCGGTCGTTCGGCACGATGATCAGCGTGTCCACCGCCTGCTTCAGCTCCTGGATCCCCGACTCGGCCTGAGTGGCCCGGCGCCGTCCCTCGAAAGAGAACGGCCGGGTCACCACGCCGATCGTCAGCGAGCCGAGCTCCCGGGCCACGCCGGCGACCACCGGGGCGCCGCCGGTCCCGGTGCCCCCGCCCTCTCCGGCGGTCACGAACACCATGTCGGCGCCCTTGAGGATCTCCTCGATCTCCGCCCGGTGCTCCTCGGCGGCCCGGTGGCCGATCTCGGGGTCCGAGCCCGACCCGAGGCCGCGGGTGGTCTCACGGCCGATGTCCAGCTTCACGTCGGCCTCGGACATCAGCAGAGCCTGGGCGTCGGTGTTCACGGCCACGAACTCAACGCCCTTCAGCCCGGCCTCGATCATCCGGTTGACGGCGTTGACGCCGCCGCCGCCGATCCCCACGACCTTGATCAAGGCCAGGTAGTTCTGCGGTGCCTGCATCATGCTCGTCGCCTCCGTCCGCTCCCTCCGGCGTCGGGGGGGCCCGCGACCTGCGGAAACGCCCTGCCGTTCGAAGCCTCAACCTCCACTCGACCTTTAACGTTATGTAAACCTCACCTACAGGTCGGGTAACCTACCAGCCGGGCGGGAGCCTGTCAACCCGCGACGGCCGGTCGGAGGGCCGGCGCACCGGGGACCCTGACGTCGATGTAGTCGATCCCCAGCCCCCGGTCTCGGGCCCAGGCCAGCATCTCCGAGAGGGCCCTGTTCTTCGCCTGGAGCTGCTCCGGCTCCCCGTACTGGACCAGCCCGCCCTGGCGAAGCTCCAGGACGATCTCGCCCTCGACCTCGGCCACCGACGCCACCGCGGCCAGGAGCCGATCCCCCATGGAGGCGGCCGCGGCGAGCGTGGGCACACCGCGGAGCCGCTCCCCCGCCGCCAGCGGCAAGGCCACGATCCCCAGGCCGGGAAGGTCGGCCAGGGCCGTCGATGCCCTGCTCACCACGGTGCCGTCCTCGGCGACCACGGCCGGTCCCGAGGGATCCTCGACCCACCCGACCGGCCTGCGTTCGGCGATCCGGAGGACCAGCGTCGCCGGGAGCGAGCGGTCCGCCGCCGCGTCGCGGACCCAGGGACTGAGCTCGAGCGACGCGATCACCGAGTCGAGCGACAGGCGCAGGAGGTTGGTCCCGGGATCGACGCCGGCCAGGCCGCGGACCTGATCCCCGCTCAGCTGGTTCGCGCCCTCCACGCGGATCCGCTCGATCCCGAAGATCGGCGAGTTGATCACGGCCCACAGTCCGAGCCCCAGCCCCACCAGCGTGAGGGCCGCCGCACCGAGCGGGTTCCGCCGGTACAACGCTCTCTGGAGCCGCTCGCTCACCCGATCTCCCCGATCACCCGGACTTCCGGCTCGAGCTCGACGCCGAACCGATCGTGGACCCGCGAGCGGAGCTCGGACATGAGGCGATACACGTCGGCAGCCGTGGCCCCGGGACCGGCCACGATGAAGTTGGCGTGCTTCACGGAGACCCGAGCGGCGCCGACCGACAGCTCCTTGCCCCCCACCGCCTCGATCAGGCGGGCCGCGTGGTCGCCCGGCGGGTTCGTGAACACGCTGCCGCAGTTCGGCTCGGCCAGGGGCTGGGTGGCCCGGCGCCATTCGCGGGCCTCGTCCATCAGCCGCCGGATCTCCACTGGGTCCCCCGACTGAAGCCGGACGGTGGCCCCGACCACGACGCCGCGTTCCGGTAGGTCGGAGTCGCGGTAGCGAAACCCAGCCCGGCCCGCGGGGACCTCATGGGTGCTCTCCGCGTCGAGGTCGAACAGCTCGACGCGCTCCACGACCTCGTCCAGGGATCGCCCGTGCGCGCCGGCGTTCATCCGCACCGAGCCGCCCAGCGATGCTGGGATGGCGACGCCGAACTCGAGCCCCGCCAACGAGTGGGACAGCGCCACGCCCGCAAGGGCCGGGAGCGGCATGGCGCCGCCGGCCGACAGGCGATCGCCGTCACGTGCCGCCCATCGGAACGACTTCCCCAACCGCAAGACCACACCTGGGAACCCTCCGTCGGAGACCAGCACGTTCGAACCCTTGCCGATCACTACGAACGGAAGGCCAGAGGCCCGCACCGCCCGGGCCACGGCCACGAGATCGTCGCCCGACTCGGCCTCGACGTACAGGGCCGCCGGGCCGCCGAGGCGGAACGACGTCAGCGGCGCCAGCGGGAAGTCGACGGCGAGCCGTCGACCGAACACCTCGCGCAACATCCGCTCGGCCCGAGGGAGCGGCTCATCCCCCACGGGCCGCACCCAGGATCGAGAGCGTCTCCGACCCGACCATGGTGATGTCGCCGGCGCCGAGGGTGAGGACGAGGTCGCCGGGCCGCACCTCGCGTGCCAGGAATGCCGCCACGTCGGACCGACGCGGGAGGTACACCGCGCGTTTCCCTGGAGCGGCCTCGACCAGCCCGTCGACGACGAGCTTGCCGGTCACGCCGGGAACCGGCAACTCGCCGGCGCCGTACACGTCGGTGACCACGACGAGGTCCGCGTCGGCCAGGCTCTCCCCGAGCGACCGCCACAGGGCGGCGGTTCGCGAGAACCGGTGCGGCTGGAACACGGCCACGATCCGATCGGCGCCATCGGCGCGGGCGGCTCGCAGCGTGGCCGAGATCTCTGTGGGGTGGTGCGCGTAGTCGTCGACGAACGCCGCGCCCCCGATCCGTCCCCGTACCTCCCATCGCCGCCGCACACCCCCGAACCCCTCCAGCGCTTCCACGGCGTCAGCCGCGGCGATCCCCATCCGGGTGGCCACGGCCACGGCGGCCGCCGCGTTCAGCAGGTGCTGGCCACCGGGAACCGGCACCACGAGACGGCCGGACCAGGGCTCCAGCCCCCCGGTCGCCGACACGCGGATCCGGCACGTCCCGCCGCCGCGTCCCAACGTGGTGCCCTCGATGGCCACGTCGGCCCCGGCGGCCTCCCCATACCACACGGCCGTCGCGCCCGAGGCCTCCACCACCCGCACCGCGCCGGGATCGTCGGCGCAGGCCACCACCAGTCGCGACCGGCGGCAGAACGCAGTGAACGCCGCCTCGATCTCCGGCGCGTCCCGGTAGAAGTCGAGGTGGTCGGCCTCCACGTTCGTCACCACGCCCACCTCGGGCTCGAGGAGGAGAAAGGATCCGTCGGACTCATCGGCCTCGGCCAGGAACACGTCGCCCGACCCCGACCGGGCGTTGCTTCCGCTCTCGTTGAGGTCCCCGCCGACCACGTAGGTGGGGTCGAGGCCGGCGCGCTCGAGGATCACGGCCAGCATCGACGTCGTGGTGGTCTTCCCGTGGGTCCCCGCCACGGCGATCCCACGGCGTTCGCGCATCATCGCCGCCAGCACCTGGGCCCGGGCCAGCACGGCGATGCCTCGCCGGTGGGCCTCCTCGACCTCGGGGTTCCCCGGGCCGATGGCCGTGGACACGATCACGGCATCGGGCTCGCCGAGCCGGCCGGCATCGTGGCCGACCGCCACCACCGCGCCCAGGGCTCGCAGCTCGGCGAGCGCCGGCGACTCCTTCAGGTCCGAGCCCGACACCTCCACGCCTCCAGGGAGGAACAGGCGGGCCAGCCCGCTCATGCCGGCCCCGCCGATCCCCACGAGGTGCACCCGCCGGAGGGCCGAGAGGTCCGGCACGTCGAGCGTGGGGATGCTCCCCCGGGGCGGGATGTACTCCTTCATCTCGTCCGCTCCACGACCGAGGCGGCCACGTCGGCCAGCGCGTCGGCGGCATCGGCACGGCCGAACCGAAGGCTGGCACGAGCCATCGATTCCAGGACGGCCGGATCCTCGAGCAGCAGCAGGATGCGATCGGCCACGGCGCCGCCCGTGGCGGCGTCGTCGAGGAGAACGTGGGCGCCGCCGGCCCGCTCCACCGCCCGCGCGTTGGCCTCCTGGTGCCGGCCCGTGGCGTACGGGTACGGCACCAGGATCGCCGGCACGCCGGCAACAGTGAGCTCGGCCACGGTGCTGGCCCCGGCCCGGGCCACCGCCACGTCGGCCGCCGCGTACACCAGCTCGATCCGGTCCACGAACGGTTCGGTCCGCACGTGCAGGCCTCGCGTTCTCGGGAGATGGCTGACCACGACGTCGTGGTGCCGCGGCCCCGTGATCACCAGCACCTGCAGGTCCGAACGGTCGGCCAGCAGGCGGCACAGCTCGACCGCGGCGCGATCGAGGCGGAGCGCGCCCTGGCTCCCGCCGAGGAACACCGCGGTCCGGCGGTCTGGCTCGAGGCCGAGCACGGATCGTGCCTCCTCCGCCAGGCCGGCGCGGTCCTCTCGGACCCGCAGGACGGCGTCGCGGACCGGGTTCCCGGTGAGCGTGGTACGGACCCGCCGCGGCAACCGCCGCCCGGCCTCGAGGAAGGACACCGCCACGACCCGGGCCCACCGCGCGCCCAGCCGGTTCGCCAACCCGGGGATGGCGTTCTGCTCGTGGAGGACCAGCGGGACCCGCTCCCGGCGGGCGGCCAACGACACGGGGACGCTGACGTACCCCCCCATGCCGAGGACCACGTCGGCCTCCCGCACCAGCGGCCGGCACGCCGCGGCGGCCCTGAGCGCCGCAACCGGGGCTCGCAGGAGCGCCGGCGACAGCGCCCTGCGGAACGGAAGCGCGGCCACGGTCTCCAGCGCGAACCCCGCCCCCGGTACCAGCTCGGCTTCCTGTCCCTCGGCCCGGCCGAGGAACACCACCTCGGCGCCGATCCGGTCACGGAGCCGCATCGCCGTGGCCACCGCGGGGAAGACGTGCCCGGCGGTCCCGCCGGTGCCGATCAACACCCGCACGGTCAGCCCCGGCGGGCCCGGCGGGCGCCGCGCGCGACCGAGACCAGGATCCCCACCGCGGCCATCGAGACGATCAGCGAAGACCCGCCGAACGACACGAACGGCAGCGGCACCCCAGTGATCGGCAGGAGTCCGGTGACCGCGCCGAGGTTGACCACGGCCTGCACGCCGAACCACCCGGTGATCCCCACCGCCAGGAACCGGCCGAAGGCGTCGGGCGCCCGCAGCGCGATCCGGACCCCGGCGAAGAGCAGGGCCGCGAAGAGCGCCAGGACCGCGAGGCCCCCGATCAGGCCGAGCTCCTCGCCGATGATCGAGAAGATGAAGTCGGTATGCGCGTTCGGCACGTACGACCATTTCTGCCGGCTCGCCCCGAGGCCTACGCCGAGTGGGCCGCCCGACGCCAGGGCGATCATCGACTGGATCGTCTGGTACCCGCTCCCCTGCGGATCGCTCCAGGGGTTGACGAATGACACCACCCTGGCCCATCGGTAGCCCTCGACGTACATCAGGCCCAGCCCAACCGATGCCAGCCCCGCCGCGCCCGCCAGCAGGTGTCTGGTCCGGGCCCCGGC
The DNA here is from genome assembly GCA_937890785.1 of uncultured Actinomycetes bacterium. Taxonomy (GTDB): domain Bacteria; phylum Actinomycetota; class UBA4738; order UBA4738; family CALAEC01; genus CALAEC01. Next base: position 18,101 of record CALAEC010000291.1, on the reverse strand, counting down.
CCCGAACAACACGACGAACACCGACCCGACGACGATGACCGCGGTGCCCATGTCCGGCTGGAGCAGGATCAGCACGGCGACGATCCCGACCACCGGCGCCAGGGGGAGGAGTAGCTCCCGGACGTCCGCGATGCGCCGCCACCGGCGCGACAGGAGCGCCGCCGCGAACGCGATGACGGCGATCTTGGCCAGCTCCGACGGCTGGACGGTGATCGGCCCGAGCTGGATCCACCGAGCGGAGCCCCCGGCCTCGGTTCCGATCCCCGGGATCAGCACCACCACGAGGAGGGCCACGCTGAGGAGGAGCAGGGGCACGCACAGCCGCCGCCAGGCCGTGTGCCGCATCCTCGCGGTGAGCAGGAACGCGGCCGAACCGACCACGGCGTAGGCGAGCTGCCGCAGGAAGAACAGAAAGCTTGACCCGTAGTCCTCGTACGCCCGCACCGACGAGGCCGACAGCACCATCACCAGGCCCAGGACGACCAGGGAGGCCGTAGCGAGGAGGAGGGTGGCCACGGTTCGGTCGGTGGAACCGGCTCCCGAGCGGACCGCGGTACGCTCGGCGACCAGCCGCAGATGCGACGACCTGGCCCCGGCCGCGCGGACGCGGGTGGCGCTAGGCACGGCGGGCCTCCGCACGCTCGGCCCACGCCCGGGCGGCCGCGGCGAACCGTTCCCCTCGCTCGCGGTAGTCCCGGAACATGTCCCAGCTTGCGCACGCCGGGGCGAGTACCACCGAGGCGCCGGGCCGGGCCATGGCCTTGGCCTCGGTCACAGCCTCCTCGATGGAGCCGGCGGTCCGGACCGGCAGCCGGCCGTCGAACACGGCCACGAGCTCGTCCGCCGCCTCGCCGATGGCCACCACCCCGGCCAGCGAGGGGATGGCGGCGGCCAGAGGACTGAGGTCAACGCCCTTGCTCCGACCGCCGGCCACCAGGACCGCGCCCTGGAGCCCCTCGATCGCTGCCAGGGCGGCGTGCGGGTTGCTGGCCTTCGAGTCGTCGATGAAGCGGACCCCGTCCACTTCGGCCACGACCGCGCCGCGGTGCGGCAGCGGGCGGAACGAGGTCACGGCGGCCCCGACCGGATCCGGATCGAGACCGAAGGCCAGCGCCGCCGCGGCCGCGGCGGCCATGTCGGCCCGGAGCCACCTGGCGGTCGCCGCCGGCTCGCCGAGGACCGTGCGCCCGGCGAGCCGCGACACCAGCACGCCGTCCTCGTAGCCGAGCTGTCCCTCGCCGGGCCGTCCGAGCCGAAACCACGCCACCGGACACGGCGCCTCCCGAGAGACGGCGGCGGCGTGGGCATCGTCGAGGTTGCCGACGTGGGAGTCCCCCGGGCCCTGGAGCGCGTAGATCCGCTGCTTGGCATCCCGGTATCGGGCCAGGGTGCGGTGCCAGTCGAGGTGGTCGGGCGCCAGGTTCAGGAGGACCGACACCCGCGGATGGAACGACTCGTGGAACCGGAGCTGGAACGAGGACGCTTCCACGGCCAGCGCCTGGTGCCCCTCCGCCGCCGCCAGCGAGAACGGGTGGCCGATGTTTCCGCAGGCGATGGCGTCGAGGCCCGCCCGGCGCATCGCCTCGGCGATCATCTCGGTGGTGGTGGTCTTCCCGTTCGTCCCGGTCACAGCGACGTACGGCGCGGTGGCCATCCGCGCGCCCAGCTCGAGCTCGCTCCACACCCGCAGCCCTCGGGCCCGCGGCTCCCGAAGCACCTCGGCGTGCTCGGGGACGCCCGGACTGGTCACAACGAGCGTGGCCCCCTCGAGGTGCGCGGCGTCGTGCCCCCCGGTCAGCACCTCGGCGCCGGCCGCTTCGGCCTGGGCCGCCGCGGCCTCGACCTCGGCTCGGGGCCGGGCCTCGGTCACCCGAACCGACGCGCCCTCCTTGAGGAGGACCCGCGCGGCCGCCAGCCCGCTGGCGCCCAGGCCGACGACCACGACCCGCTCGCCCCGCACGTCGAGGCTCATGTGACCCCGCCTCTGGTCAGGAAGTCGGCGTAGAACACGCCCAGACCGAAGATCACCGCGAGCCCTGCGATGATCCAGAACCGCACGATCACCGTGAACTCGGGCCAGCCGAGCACCTCGAAGTGGTGATGGATCGGCGCCATCCGGAACAGGCGCCGGCCGAACATCCGGAACGAGACCACCTGGAGGATCACCGAGGCGGTCTCCAGCACGAAGATCCCTCCGAGGATCGCCAGGAGCAGCTGGGTCTCCGTGGCGATGGCCAGGGCGGCCATCAGTCCGCCCAGCGCCAGCGATCCCGTGTCGCCCATGAAGATCTTCGCCGGCGCCGCGTTCCACCACAGGAACCCCGCGATGGCCCCAAGCGCGGCGGCGGACAGGATCGCCAGGTCCAGCGAGGACTGAAGGTCGACCGCGTAGCAGCCCTCCACGGGCAACACCGAGCAGGTGTGCCGGAACTGCCAGAACGCCACGATCACGAAGGCGGCGAACACCATGGCCGACGACCCGGAGGCCAGCCCGTCGAGCCCGTCGGTCAGGTTCACGCCGTTGGATGCCGCGGCCAGCATGATGAACACCCACAGGAAGAACAGCGCGCCGAGATCGAGCCCGGTGTTCCGGATGAACGACAGCTCGCTCGAGGCCCCCGTCAGGCGAACCAGCCCCCACCCGAACAGCACCGCCACCGCAGCCTGGCCTGCGAGCTTGGCCGCCTTCCCGAGCCCCAGGGAGCGCTGCCGCCGAACCTTGAGGAGGTCGTCGAGGAACCCGATCCCGGCCAGGGCCACCCCGGCGCCGAGCACCAGGAGGCCGGTCGCCGTGATCCGTCCGCGGATCAGCGACGTCAGCAGGAAGGCGAAGCCCAGCGAGCCCATGATCACCAGGCCTCCCATCGTGGGCGTCCCGGTCTTCTCCTGGTGCCGGGGAGAGTGCGGCCCCGCCTCCCGGACCCGCTGGCCCCATCCGAGCACCCGGAACAGGCGGATCGCCACCGGCGTGAACAGCAGCGTGCCGAACAGCCCGATGGTGGCCGCGATCAGGACGCTGGTCACCGGAGCGCCTCCGCCACCCGCTCCAGCCCGGCGGCTCGCGAACCCTTGATCAGCACGACGTCTCCGGGGCCGGCCACCCGCCGCGCGGCCTCGGCCGCTTCTTCAGGCGTCTCGATCCGGATGACCCGGTCCGGCTCCACCCCTTCACGCGTGGCGCCCACGGCGATCCGGCGAGCTCCCGCGCCCACCACCACCAGGTGGTCGATCCCGAGCCGTGCGGCCAGCTCGCCGACCCGTTCGTGCTCCTCGTCGGAGGCGGCCCCCAACTCTGCCATCGCCCCGAGGACCGCCACACATGCGTTCCGCCCGGCGATCCACCGAGCCGCCTTGAGGGCCGCTGCCATCGACGCGGGGTTGGCGTTGTACGAGTCGTTCAGCACCCGGATCCCGCCGGCGCCCTCGAACGTCTCCATCCGCCACGGCGACACGCGGGCCTCCTTCAGGCCGGCCGCGCACTCGCCGGCGGTGAGGCCCAGCGCGACGCCCGCCGCGGCGGCGGCCAACGCGTTCCACGCCATGTGCTCACCGGGGACGGCCAGCTCGACGCGCTCGCTGCCGCCAGGCACCCGGAGGGTGAACGAGGGCAGGCCCGACGGATCGAGGCGGAGGTCCTCGCCGCGGACGTTGGCGTCGGGCCCGGTCCCGAACCGGAGCACCCGGGCCACGGTGCGGGCGTCGAACGCCGTGACCCTCGGGTCGTCGGCGTTCAGCACCGCGGTGCCGTCTTCCGGGAGGGCTTCTACGAGCTCGGCCTTGGCGTCGGCCACGACCTCGATCGAGCCAAACATCTCGAGGTGCGCCGGCCCCACGTTCGTGACCACCCCGATCCCCGGCCGGGCCACCTCGCACAGCCGGGCGATGTGACCGGGCCCCCGGCTCCCCATCTCGCTCACCACCACCTCGGCGTCAGCGGGCGAGTTGAGGAGCGTCAGCGGCACCCCGACCTCGGTGTTGAACGAGGCGGGGTTGGCGTGGACCCTGAACCGCGTTGTCAGCACCGCCGCGGCCAAATCCTTCACCGAGGTCTTCCCCGACGATCCGGTAATCCCAACGACCTCAGCCGCCATCGCGGACCGTTCGTCGGCGGCCAGGCGTAGCAGCGCCTCGCGCGTATCGAGGACCCGGACCACGGGACCGGCGAACGACGCGTCCGAGGTCACCAGTGCGCCGGCCGCGCCTGCCCGGATGGCGTCGTCGACGTGGACGTGTCCGTCCACGCGCTCGCCCTGGAGGGCCACGAACAGGTCGCCGGCCGAGACCGCGCGGTGGTCGGACGCTGCTCCGGTTACTTCATCGTCGGCGCCGTCGAGCCGACCGCCGACGGCCGAGGCCACCGCCGACAGCCGACGCCTCATCGGGCGCCCTCGCGGAGGGCCTCCAGCTCTTCACGGGCTACAACGCGGTCCTCGAACGGGATCGTCCGGTCGGCGAATTCCTGGCCGGTCTCGTGGCCCTTGCCGGCGATCACCACGACGTCGCCGGCGTCGGCGGCCCGGATCGCCCGGCGGATGGCCCCCCGGCGGTCCGGCTCGACCACGAACTCGCCGCCGCCGCGCCGGGCGCCGGGGACGATCTCCGCGATGATCGTCTCGGGATCCTCGGACCGCGGGTTGTCGCTGGTGATCACGGTGAGCTCGGCCAGGCGCGTGGCGGCCTCGCCCATCAGCGGCCGCTTCCCTCGGTCCCGATCGCCCCCGCAGCCGAACACGGCGATGACCCGACGGCCGCCGGCCAGCGGGCGGACCGCCTGAAGCACATTCTCGAGGGAGTCCGGCGTGTGCGCGTAGTCCACCAGGACCTGGAACGGCTGCCCGACCTCGACCGGCTCCATCCGGCCGGGGACCCCGCGCAGGGCGGCGATCCCTCGAACGAAGGCCTGATCGTCGATCCCGACCTGCCGAGCCGCCGCCAGCGCGGCCAGGGAGTTCAGCACGTTGAACCCGCCCCGGAGCCGCGACCGCACCGCCAGGCCGTCCACACGGAACGCCAGCCCGTCGGACGTCAGAGCGATATCGGTGGCTCGGACGTCGGCCCCCTCCCCCAGCCCGTAGGTGAGCGTGGGGAGGTCGTCGCGGAGCAGCGATCGCCCCTCCGGGGTGTCGACGTTCACGGCTGCCCGCTCGGCCATGATCGGCGTGAACAGGCGAGCCTTGGCCTCGAGGTAGGCCTCGAGCGTCCCGTGATAGTCGAGGTGATCCTGGGACAGGTTCGTGAACACCGCGCAGTCGAAGCGCATGCCGCCGACGCGATGTTGGTCGAGCCCGTGCGAGGAAACCTCCATGGCCACCGCGCCGATCCCCCGGTCCCGCATCCCGGCCAGCAGCCGGTGCAGATCGGGCGCCTCCGGCGTCGTCCGGTCGAACGGCTCAGGGCGGCCGTCCACACGAATGCCGGTGGTGCCGATCACCCCCGGGGCCAACCCGGCCTCCCGGAACACCCGCTCAAGCAGGTACGTCGTGGTCGTCTTCCCGTTCGTCCCGGTGACGCCGACGATCGTCATGGCGTCGGCGGGGCGGCCGTAGAAGGCCGCGGCGATCGGGCCCATGGCCTCGCGCACGGAGGGCACCACGACCTGGACCACCTCGTCCGGGAGGTCGAGCCGGCGCTCGACCACGACCGCGCCGGCGCCGGCCCCCGCCGCGTCGTGCGCGAACACGTGCCCGTCCACGGTCCCCCCCGGCACCGCGAAGAACAGCGATCTAGGGCCGACCTCCGTGGACCGATACGTCACGCCGGCGACGGGAACGCGAGGATCCCCCACGACCTCGGCAGGTGGGGCCCGTTCGAGCAGGTGCTGGAGCGGGGGATGCTCCGCTGACATCTTGGAGGTGTCCCGAACCCGTCCGTCGGGCCCGGGCGTCACGGATTCTAGCGCCTGGGTGGCATCCTTCATCCCCGCACCAGGGACGGCAGGGGGTCCGGCGGCTCGGCGGTCGGCACCCGCAGATGGGCCAGCGCGAACCCCATCACCTCGCGGAAGAGCGGCGCGGCGGCCACGCCCCCATACACGGTATCCGGCTCATCGATGATCGCCGCCACCACCACGGCGGGATCGCGGGCCGGTGCGAACCCGATGAAGGAAGCCACGTACTCGTCGCTGTAGCCCAGCGCCCCTTCGAGCGGCTTGCGGGCCGTCCCGGTCTTGCCGGCCACCCAGTACCCGGGGAGCTGCGCCTCGGTTCCCGTGCCCGAGGACACCGCCTCGGCCAGCATCCTGGTGACCAGGCTGGCGGTCCGCGTCGAGACCACCCGCTCGTGCACCTCCGGCTCCCTTTCACGGACCTCGCCGTCCTCCAGCGTCCCCCGGACCAGTCGGGGCGCCACCCGGACCCCGTCGCTTGCCACGGTGGCATACACCGAGGCCATCTGGAGCGGCGTCACCGCGATCCCCTGTCCGAGCGGGATCGTCCCCATCGAGGTCGTCCACCACTCCTCCTCCGGCATCAGGATCCCGTCGGACTCGCCGGGGAACCGGATCCCGGTCTCCACCCCGAAGCCGAAGTCGCGGAGGTACGCGTCCAGCCGCTCGCTGCCGAGCCGCTCCGCGGTCATGATCGTCCCCACGTTGCTGGACTCGGCGATGACGTCGGTCAGCGTCATCGCCATCGTCGGGCGCGGGTGCGCCTCGCCGAACACCGCATCCCCCACCTGGTACCGGGGCGGCACCCACAATCGTTCCCGGATCCCGATGACGCCCTCCTCGAGCGCGGCCGAGGCGGTGATCACTTTGTTGACCGAGCCCGGCTCGTACACATCGGTGACCCCACGGTTCCGGGTCGCGGACGCCTCCGCCTCCGTGAAGGCGTTCGGATCGAACCCGGGGTTCGTGGCCATCGCCAGCACATCGCCGGTCGAGGGCTCCATCACGATGACCGTGCCGCCGAGCGCGCCGTTCCGCTGGACCGCCCGGGCCAGCGCGCGCTCCGCGAAGTACTGGACGTCCTTGTCGATCGTGAGCACGAGATCACGGCCCCGGCGAGGCTGTTCGACCTCGAGCCGGCCCTGCGGGATGGACTGCCCGTCGGGATCCTGCTCCACGAGCATCCGTCCCGGCCGTCCGGCCAGCACGTCGTTCCACTGGAGCTCCAGTCCGGCCAGGCCGGCGCCGTCGACGCCGACGAACCCCAGCACCTGCGCGGCCAGCGAGTCCCCGGGATAGGTGCGCTTGGGCTCGTCGATGAACCCGATCCCCGGCAGGTTCAGCGAGCGAACGCGGTTCGCCACCGAAAGGTCGACCGCGCGGGCCAGGTACTCGAACCGCGACGGCGCCGTGAGCGCCTCGCGCAGTTCCGCCGGTCGGAGGCCCAGGACCTCGGTGAGCCGGTCGGCGCTGCCGACGGGATCCGACACGAGCGCCGGGTCCGCATACACCGCCTTGGCCGGCAGAGACAGTGCCAGCTCGTGCATCGACCGGTCGTAGATCGTTCCCCGCTCGGCGGGGAGGGCGATCCGGCGGACCCGCTGCTCCGCCGCCAGCGCCTCGTACGTCGCGGCGTCGCGAACCTGGAGGAGCACGAGCCGGGTCGCCACCGCGGCAAGTGCCAGCGCCATCAACCCGAACAGCGCCACGACCCTGGCTCCGGGCGGGGGCTTCACGGGTACTCCTTGCCGAGGGTCTCGACCTGCGTCGGCATGCCGAGCCCTGCCCGCCGGCCGGCCGCGACGATCCGATCCGGCGTCGACAGGCGGGCCACCCGGAGCCGCAGCCGGTCGGACTCGGCCTCCAGTCGCTGGGCCCGGTCGGTCAGCTCGGACAGCTGGAACGCGCCCTGGGACACGATGGCCTGGGCACCGGCGAGCACGATCAGCAGCGCGGCGACCACGGCCGCGGCCACCATCGCGAACGGGACCCGCCGACCGCGGCGCCGCGGGAGCCGCCGAACCACGGCGCCGGTCCGCTGCGGCTGGAGGAGGACATCGGCCGGGCGCGCGGCCACGGCCATCAGGCGACCCTCCGCTCCGCGGCCCGGAGCTTGGCGCTGCGGGCCCGCGGGTTCCTCTCGGCCTCGGCCGCGGACGGCCGGACCGGCTTCTTGGTCAGGACCTCGAGCCGGTCATCGTCGCGGAGGAACGACTTGACCTGCCGGTCCTCGAGCGAGTGGTAGGAGATCGCCACCAGCCGACCACCGGGGGAGAGGAGCTGGACCGCCCGGGGAAGGGAGGCGGCCAGCTCCTCGAGCTCCCCGTTGACCTCGATCCGGATCGCCTGGAAGGTCCGGCGGGCCGGATGAGGTCCCCCGCGACGGCTGGGCACAGCGGCCGCGACCACCGCGGCCAGCTCGCGGGTCGTCCGGAGCGGCGCGCGGTCGCGGGCCCGGACGATCGCCCGGGCGATCCGGCCGGCGAACCGCTCCTCGCCGTAGGTCCGGATCACGCCCGCCAGCTCCTCCTCGGGGTAGGTGTTCACCACGTCTGCGGCGGTGCGGGTCCCCTGCCCCATCCGCATGTCGAGGGGACCCTCGGCGCGGTACGAGAAGCCGCGCTCGGGCCGGTCCAGCTGGAGTGAGGACACGCCGAGGTCGTACAGGACGCCGCCGGCCTCGCGGACGCCGGCCTCCTGCGCCACCTCGAGTACCTCCGTGAACGGCGCATGGAATGCCCGGAACCTCTCCCCCGCGCCGGCCAGCCGCGTCCGAGCCTCCTTCAGCGCGCGCTCGTCCCGGTCGATCCCGACGACGCGGCCCACGCCGGCATCGAGGAGTGCACGGGCGTGCCCTCCCGCCCCGACCGTCAGGTCGATCACCATCTCCGCGCCGGACAGCAGCTCCACCACCTCCGCGACCAGGACCGGTTCGTGCCCCGCCTCAGCCAAGCACCCGGACCGCCAGCAGCCCGATCCCCAGAACCGCGCCTGAGGTCAGGGCGAGCAGGGCCATGAGGTACAGGCTCTGTGCGATCTCCCGTGGCAGCGTCATCGCTTCTCCTCCTCTCGTCCCCCACCGTGCCGCGGGGTGAGGGATCCCGACTGGTACGAGCCCTCCAGCGCCTCCGCGTAGCGCGTCCACTCTTCCTCTGGCCAGATCTCGAGCCGGTCGGAGACCCCGACCACGGCCACGTCCCTGCTGAGCCGGACCTTGTCCCGGAGCCGGCGCGGGACCACCAGGCGCCCCTGGCCGTCGAGGTCCACATGTTCGGCGTTGCCGAAGAACACGCGGTTGTAGCCACGGGTCGGGGGGTCGGCCAGCGCCCGGTTCTCGATCCGGGACTTCTCCCGCTCCCACTCCTCGGGGGGGAACGCGTACAGACACCCCTCCTGCCCCAGCGTCAGGTGGACCCCGGCCTTGAACGCCTCCCGGAACTTCCCGGGGAGGCTGATCCGGCCCTTGGGGTCCATCTGGTAGTGGTGCTCCCCGAGGAGCTCCGCCACTGGTGTCCTCCCCCTCCTCCGCTGGCGTTCCACTGTTATGCCACTGAGACTCCACCCGGTCAAGGTGCCACAGCGAATTACACCGATGAAAGTCAACGGGAGTGAAACGGGGGATTACCGGGACGTTGAGGCGTTAGGCACGGTGGCCGTTCCCGTTGGTCCGGGCCAGGTAGGGCTCCCACTCCGGCTCGAGCCGGCCCAGCGAGAGCCGGAGCCCGTCCCTGGGGGCGAAGGGCTGTCGATGGAGCCTCAGCCCCACCTCAGCGTGGAGACGGTTCTCCTTCTGGGCGTTGCAGCGCCGGCACGAGGCCACCACGTTCTCCCAGGTGTGCGTGCCTCCTCGCGATCGAGGGATCACGTGGTCGACGTTCTCGGCGTGCCGGCCGCAGTACTGGCAGCTCCAGTCGTCGCGAGCGAACACGGCTCGGCGTGTCAGCGAGGCCCGGGCCCGGAACGGGACCCGAACGTAGTAGTTCAGGCGAACCACGGAGGGCGCCGGCACCTCGAGCCACTGGGATCGGAACACCATCCCGTTCGACTCGAGGGTCTCGGCCTTCTCCTTGAGGACGAGCACGACCGCCCGTCTCGCGGTGACCACCGCGAGCGGCTCATACGTGGCGTTGAGGACGAGCGATCTCCCCAAGCGGTCCTCCCTCCGGAAGCATTCTAGCCGAGGACCCGCGGACGCCGCCGGAAGGACGGGGCAAGAGTGCTTGACTCCGGCGAATCACGGACGTGTAATTCGAACCGGGAAGGCGGCGTCGACAGCGTCGGCGACCGATGGATGACGGACGCCCATGACGTGGGGCCGCGCGGGGCGTCTCAGGGATGAAGGGCGCCGGCCGCGTCGCCTTCCCCCTCCCCCCGTCGAGAACCATCCATGTCCCGGGGCCGTAAGATTGGTTGGTGGGCCGGGACGGCCCTTTTTCGACCCCGGGAGATAACGTGGCGCAGCCGGACTGGAGCTGGTTCGAGCGGCAGTTCGCCGACATCCGCGGCAACATCGAGAAGGTCATCCAGGGCAAGAGCCAGGAGATCCGGCTGGCGCTGGTCACGCTTCTGGCCGAGGGACACCTCCTGATCGAGGACGTCCCCGGCGTCGGCAAGACCATGCTGGCCAAGGCCATGGCCCGCTCGTTCGACTGCTCGTTCCGGCGGATCCAGTTCACCCCGGACCTGCTCCCCACCGACATCACGGGCGTCAACGTGTTCAACCAGGAGCGCGGGGACTTCGAGTTCAAGCCGGGGGCGATCTTCGCCAACATCGTCCTCGGCGACGAGATCAACCGGGCCAGCCCCAAGACCCAGTCGGCGCTCCTCGAGTCGATGGAGGAGCGACAGGTCACCGTCGATGCGGTCAGCTACCAGCTCGGCGTGCCGTTCATGGTGGTGGCCACGCAGAACCCGATCGAGCACGAGGGAACGTATCCGCTCCCCGAGGCCCAGCTCGATCGGTTCATGATCCGGCTGGCCATCGGGTACCCGGAGATGGAATCCGAAGTCGACATCCTGGCCACTCACGGCAGTCACTCGACGCTCGAGGACATCGGCCCGGTGGCCGACGCCTCCGGCGCGGCCCGGATGATCGCCGCGGCGCGTGAGGTGTTCGTGGCGGACTCGCTGCGCCGGTACATCGTTGAGCTCGCCGAGGCCACTCGCCAGCATCCGGACGTCTACCTCGGCGCCAGCCCCCGGGCCTCGATCATGCTGCTCCGGGCCACCCGGGCCATGGCGGCCAGCGAGGGACGAGACTACGCGACGCCGGACGACATCAAGGGGCTGGCTGTCCCGGTGCTGGCCCACCGGCTGATCGTCTCCGCGGACGCCGCCATGAGCGGGCGAAACGCCGAGACGATCCTGGCGGACACGCTCGACGAGGTGCCCGTGCCGGTGACGGGCTAGGCGTGCTGACCACACGGGCCTGGGCGGTCATCGGCGGAGCCATCGTCCTATGGCTCACGTCGCGGGCCCTGGGCGTCCCCGACCTGCACCTGATCGCGGTCGGCCTTCTGGCCCTGGTTCCCCTCTCGGCGTTCCTGGTCCGAACGGCCCGACACGACCTCGCGGCCACCCGCCGACTGTCCGCCCGGAGGGTGTTCCCCGGCACCCGCGTGCGGGTCGACCTCGACCTGCGGAACCGGGGGCGGCGCCGAACCTCGCTGCTCCTGTTGGAGGACCGGCTGCCGTCCTCACTGGGCGTCTCGGCGAGGGCCGTCACCGGCGAGATCCGGCCGGGCGCCGGACACACCGTCTCCTATCACCTGACGCCGCGGACGCGCGGCCGGTACGCAGTCGGCCCGCTGTCGACCTGGGTTGCCGACCCGTTCGATCTGGTCCGCCAGCGCATCGACTTCGGGGAACAGCATGAGCTGGTGGTGTACCCCGCCGTCGAGGACCTGGGACTGGCGCCGTCCGCCGTCCCGGTCGGAGGGGCCGGCGAGTCGTCCACGCGTCACCTGTTCCGGACCGGTGACGACTTCTACACGATGCGTGGGTACGAGATCGGCGACGACCTCCGGAAGATCCACTGGCCCAGCGTGGCCCGCACCGGAGAGCTGATGATCCGCCAGGACGAGGCGGTGCGCCGAGCCTCCGCGGTGCTGTTCCTCGATACACGGGCCACGGCCCTCGGCGACTGGCCCGCGGCCTTCGAGCGCGGTGTATCGGTAGCGGCCTCGATCGGGGCGCACCACATGCGAGCGGGCTTCAGCATGCGCCTGGCCTTGGCCGACGCGGGCCCCCGGCCGGTCGACGCCGACAGCTTCCTCGAGCTGCTGGCCCTGGTGCGGTCGACCCCGGCCCGGCAGCTCACGCCGACCCTGCGGGCGCTTCGCTCGGCCGCTTCGGCCGCCACCTCGCTGGTGGTGGTGACCCACGTGCCGCCGACGGAGGAGATCGCCGCGCTGAGCCGACTGTCGGGCGAGTTCGCCACTCGGCTCGCGGTGCTCATCCACCGGGCGGACGTCGGTGAGCCGACCCTCCCGGCGAGCCGTGAGGACGACCGGGCCGCCCATGCGGCCAGGACCTCACTGACCCGAGCCGGATGGGAGGTGCTCCTCCTCCGGCCTTCCGGACGACTGCGAGAGATATGGGAGCTGCGAGACAAGCGACCGGCCAGACGGATCGCCGCGTCCTCGTAGCGGCGCTGTTCGCGCTCGCCGCGGTGACCGGCGTGTCGTTCGGACGCGTGTTCACCGGCACCTGGCCAGCGGTACGCCTGGCCATCGCCGGGCTGGTGGCGACCGGGGTGGCGGCCCTGCTGGCGCGGCGTCACCTCGGACTGTCCCTCCTGGCCTCGACGGCGGCACTCGTGGTCGCGATCGGAGTGCTGGTCTTCCCCTCGACGACCTGGGCCGGGCTCCCCACCGACGACACCGTCCGCGCCGTCGTCGGGGCGATGGAGCGGGTCGGCGATCGCGCCTCGGCCGAGGTGGCCCCGGCGCCACCGTTCGCCTCGCTGACGCTGGCCAGCGTGATCGCCGTGTGGGCCGCCGCCTCGGCCTCGCACGCGCTGGCGATCCGGTCCCGCAGCGCGGTGCTCCCGCTCCTGCCGCCGGCCGCCCTTCTGGCCTTCGCCGGCGTCGTCACCGACCAGGGTCCCAGACCCGGCTACGTCGCGGCGTTCCTTGCCGTGGCCTTCGCCGTGCTGTTCGGCGGGGCCGTCCTCCGACTCCGGTCGTGGGGACCGACCCTGGGCGGACGGGCCGGCGCCGGCGAGGGGGCCCGGTGGGCCCGGTGGCTCGGCGTCGCCGCCCTGGGAGCGGCCCTGGTCGTCCCCGGCGTGCTGCCCGGTCTCGAGGGGGGCGCCGTGCTCGAGCTGGACCGCCCCGCGGCGCGGGTCATGATCAGCCCGATCGTGGACATCCGCCCCAGCTTGCTCCAGCGTCCGGCCGCGAACCTGTTCACGGTTCAAACAGATGTCTCAGCGTACTGGAGGCTCGTCTCGCTCGATCGGTTCAACGGGCGGGTGTGGACCTCGTCGGATCCGTCGGCCCAGAACGGTGAGGTGGTGAGGGCGCCAATCGATGTCCTGTCCGGCGCGCCGCCCGCGGAGGCCATGCGGATCGAGCAGACGATCGAGATCGGCGAGCTCTCCTCGCCGTGGCTGCCGGCCGCTTACCGTCCGGAGACCGTGGCCATGGACGGCCTCGAGGCGCGCTGGGACCCCGTGGCCGACATCCTGGCCACCGACACCGAGCCCGAGCCCGGGTTCCGGTACCGGGTCGTGTCGACGGTGCCGGAGCCGTCGCCGGAGCGTCTCGACGGGCTGGATCCCGCCGATCTGGCCGGGGGGTCCCGGCTGACCGCCCTGCCCCCGAGCACCCCCACGCGCATCTACCAGATCGCCGGCGAGCTCACCGGCGACGCCCGCACGCCGTTCCAGCAGCTCCTGGCGATCCAGGAGCACCTCCGCGGGTTCACCTACGACGAGCGGGCTCCGGCCGGCCACGGCATCGACGACCTCCTGTTCTTCCTGGAGCGGTCCCAACGTGGCTACTGCGAGCAGTTCGCCGGGACCATGGCCGTCCTGGCCCGGGCCCTTGGGTACCCGGCTCGGGTCGCGGTGGGCTTCACGACCGGAGAGCCCGACCAAACCGGTCGGTACACGGTCACCACGGGAGAGGTACACGCGTGGCCGGAGATCCTGTTCCCCGAGTACGGGTGGATCGCCTTCGAGCCCACCCCCACCCGGAGCAACCCGACGGCGCCCTATCTCACCGAGGCCACCGCCGGGCTGGCGCCGGGGCTGGGCGGTCGGGGAAGCCGGGACGGGCAGGCCGTTGGGACGAACGCCAGCGAGCGCGAGGCGTTCGCGGGGGTGCCGCAGGCGCCGCTGCTCCCGATCCGCCGCCGGGCCGCCGCCGGGGACGACGAGGGGTTCCCGCTCCGCGAAACCATCCTGCTGCTCCTGGCCGCGACGGCCGTGGTGCTTCTGCTCACCCCCCCGGCCAAGGCGGTGGCCCGACGGGCTGCGCTGGCCGGGGCCCGGAGTCCCCGCCGCCGAGCCGTGGCGGCGTTCCGGCTGCTCGAGGCGGGGGCCGCCGACCTCGGCCTGCGACGGGGCCGGGGGGAGACGCCGTGGGAGTACCACGCCCGGCTGGGCCGGGCGCTGGGCCTTCGCGGGGACGACCTCGACCGCCTGGCGCTGATCGCGGGCCGAGCGATGTACGCCCGAGACGACCTGCCGCCGGACCAGGCCGGCGATGCGGTGGCCACCGCCCGGCGGGTCCTCCGAGAGCTTCGTCGCCGAACGGGACCCGTCCGGGTCCTCCTCGGCTCGATCCGGCCGTCGTTCGTGCGCTAGGCCTGCGCCTCGTCCCGCACCTGGCGGACGGCGTCCCGGAGCGCTCGGATGAACTGGTCACGGTCGCGCCGGAAAGCCGTGACCTCCTCGTCGACCGACCGGGCGATCTGGTCGATGGCCACGAAGAAGGCCATCTGGCCCTGCCGGAGGGCGTCCACGACCTCCCCCCGGCGACGGGCCACCTTGAAGATGCTCACGCCGTCGGTGATCAGCTTTACCTCGGAGAGGTGCCCCTCGAGGTCGGCGTTCTGGCGGAGGTACTCGAAGGCCCGCCGGACCCGCTGGAGGGACATGCCGCCGTCCAGGAGCGACTTCACCACCCGCAGGGCCACCAGGTCACGGAATGAGTACAGGCGGGGGACGCCGGACCGACCGCCGGTGCGCTGGATCGACGGCGAGACCAAGGTGATCTGGTCCCAGTATCGGAGCTGACGCGGCGTGCAGCCGGTCAGCCTCGATGCCTGATGCGACGTGAACGCGTCCACACACGCCTCCGAGCTCGATATCGCACGGACGCGGCCCCAGTCGCGCCCCGGGGGAAGGACGGACAGGTTTGTAGACCAAAGCGTGGGCCGGAGGCAACATCGCTGGTAGGAGCGACGCGATCGCGCGCGAAACTCGGCGGCGTCAGTCGCTGGCCGGCGGCCCGCCGCGGAACCGCTGGCTCCACCGAGCCAAGAGGCCCGGCACCGAGAAACGTCCCGAGGTGCCGAGGGCGCGGGCCTGATCGCCGGTGATCCTGCGAAGCTCGTTGTAGACGAACAGGGCCGCGGCCAGCATGACCCCGAATCCGGCCACGGCCAGCCACACCGAGACCGCGAACAGCATCAGCAGGACGAAGCCGATCACGAACAGGAGCCCGCCCCACCGGAGGCGGCGGGCCACGTGGGAGTGAAGGGAGCTCCGGGCCACCTGCTGGGCGAACCGGGGGTCCTCTTCCTGGAGCCTCCGTTCGATGTCCTCCAGGATTCGCTGCTCGTGTTCTGACAGCGGCATCGTCCCGACCCTTCTTTACCCGCCTCGCATTATAGGAACGAGGGCCGCGAACTTCACCGGGGGTCCGGTCCCAGCAGGGAGGCGGGACGGGCGGCGCCCTCGCCGAACCGGCGCTCGATGCGATCGACGGCCCGCTCGGCGTCCCCCCACCGGCCCGCCCGGACCAGCGCAAGCTGATCGGCCCCGGCCGGGACCAGGCCCGAGGCGGCCACGCCCAGCAGACGGACCCGCCGCCGCTCCCCCGGGACGGCCCGGTACAGATCGGACGCGACCCGGTAGAGGTCGGCGCCGACGTCGGTGGGATCGGCGAGGGTCCTGGACCGGTTCAGGGTGGCGAAGCTGGCCAGGCGAACCTTGATCGACACGGTTCGGGCCCGGAAGCCCTCGGACCGGAGGCGCCCGGCCACGCGAAGGGAGAGGCGGAGCAGCTGTCGCAGCACGTCCTCGGCGGCGTCGAGGTCCCGGTCGAACGTCTCCTCGTGGCTGATCTGCTTCGGCGGCTCGTACGGGACCACGGCGCGGTCGTCGCGGCCTGCGGCCAGGTCCGCCAGATGACGGGCGTGGGCTTCGCCGAGCGTCCGTTCGAGCACCCTGGTGGGGACGGCCGCCAGCTCGCCCACCGTCCGCACGCCCAGCCGTTCGAGGATCTCGTGGGTGCGCTCCCCCACCCCCCACAGCGCCCCGACCGGCAGCGGGTGGAGGAACCCCGGGACGTCCTCGGCGGGAACCACCACCACGCCGTCGGGCTTGGCCGCCGCCGACGCCAGCTTCGCCAGGAACTTGTTCGGCGCCACCCCGACCGAGCAGGTCAGCGACAGCTCGTCCCGCACCCGGGCCCGGACCGTCTCCACGATCGCGGCCGGGGGCCCGAACAGCCGGGTGGCCCCGGCGACGTCGAGGAACGCCTCGTCGAGCGACAGGGGCTCGACCAGCGGCGTGAACGACAGGAGCACCTCGCGGAGCCGGGTCGAGTACGCCCGATACGAGGCGAAGTCGGGCGGCACGAACACGGCGTCGGGGCACAGCCGCCGGGCCCGGGCCGCCGGCATCGCCGAGGACACGCCGAAGCGCCGGGCCTCATAGGAGGCGGACATCACCACGCCGCGCGTGCCCGAGCCGCCCACCACCACCGGCCGGCCGCGGAGCGAGGGATCTTTGAGGATCTCCACCGACGCGTAGAAGGCGTCCATGTCGACGTGAAGGATCGGCTCGGCGGGGCGCCCGGTCACGACCGCGCGGCCTTCTCCAACGCGGGCTCGCCGCGGCGCCGCGCCCCGGGGAAGCTGACCAGGCCGAGGAGCGTGAACAGCACAGCCGAGGCGATCAGCCAGGGCTGGACCGTGATGAGGCTGCCCAGCGCAGCCACCATGAGCGCCGCCACCAGGGGCCCGCCCTCGGACAGCATCGCGTACACCGATGTCACCTTCCCCGGGTGCTCGGCGACCCGCTGGATCAGGGCCTGGCCCGGCGAGGAGAAAAACGTGAACCCCGCCCCGAACAGGAACGTCCCGACCAGGGAGACCGCCGCCGAGGATGTCCCGATGTACAGGAAGTAGCCGATGCCGCCGCCGGTCAGCCCCAGAGCCATCAGCAGGTGCTCCCGCCCCACCCCGTGCTTCAGCCCCACCAGGGCCAGGGAGCCGAGCGCGGCCCCGGCCCCGGTCACCGAGAAGACCACACCGAGGAAGTCCTGCCCTCGGTCCAGGACCTCGCGGATGTACAGCGTCTCCAGCGTGATGACCATCCCCAGGAGGAGGTACGCGATCACAGCTCGGACGATCACGGCCCGGATCGCCGGCGTGCGGAGGCCCTCGCGGAAGCCGGCCACCAGGTCGGACAGGAACCGCTCGCGCCCCTCGCCCCGGGGCTTGCGGCGATCCGGGATCAGCGCGTACAGCGGCAGCGACAGCGCCACGGCCAGCATCGCCAGGTAGTACGGGCCGTCGGAGCCGATGGCCCGCACCGTGAGCGCGGCCAGCGCCGGCCCGATCACCAGTGGCACCTGCCAGGCGACGCCCATCATGCCGTTCGCCTGCACCAGCCGGTCCTCGTCGACAAGGAGCGGCACCAGCGCGCCGCGGGCCGGCCACACCACCGCCTCGGCCAGGCCGAACAGCGCCGTGGCCGCGTACAGCCCCGGCAGCGAGGGCGCCCGCGAGGCCAGGAACAGGAACACGAAGGCGCTGGCGTGGGCCAGCAGGATCAGCCGCTTGGGGCTCCACCGGTCTGCGATCAGTCCCATGGCCGGCGAGGCGGCCACGAACGTGATCGAGTACGAGGAGATCAGGATCCCCAGCTGCGACGGGGTGGCGTCGAACCGGAACACGGCCTCGCCCTCGGACGCCACGAAGAAGGCCCACAGCCCGATGTTCGCCAGCATCTCGCCCAGGACGAGCCACAGGAACGGGC